>DATHVY010000208.1:0-8412 GCA_035461045.1 Planococcus sp. (in: firmicutes) | reverse complement strand
TTCCGAACAAATTAAGCGGAGCCCCGCCAAGAGATATATGGGCCGAATATGTAATGCCTGTAGACGCGCAGGCACGGCTCAGCTCTTCGGTAACGATCGCAAAGCTAGTCGTATCCGCTCCAGCTCCGCCGTATTTCTCATCAAACGGCAATCCCATCATCCCCATGTCGGACAGCTGTTTGAAAATCTGTTTCGGAAACTCTTTCGAGCGATCCCTGTCGATAGCTCCCGGTGCCACAACTTTGTCTGCAAAATCTTTGATTGATCTTTTGATCATTTGCTGTTCTTCTGTTAAATCGAAATTCATTATTGAACATCCCCTTTGTCGTGAATACGCTTCCAACTTTCATTATATAGGAAAAATTCAGACAAACTCAACCTAAAGGTTAAAATTGAGAAAGAAAAATTTCAGATTGAAGCCAAATTTCGAATTCACGTAAAACAGCTGCGTCTTCCGGTTCATGCGAAATGAAGGTTCTGCGTCAACTCGTTGAAAAAAAAAGCCCGCATGCTAAGAAGCATGCGGGCCATTACATCTATTCTATTCCAAAAAGTCTTTCAATCGCTTGCTTCTTGATGGATGACGCAGTTTACGCAGCGCTTTTGCTTCGATTTGGCGAATTCGTTCGCGCGTAACACCGAAAACTTTGCCCACTTCTTCAAGTGTGCGTGTGCGGCCATCATCAAGTCCGAAACGCAGACGCAAAACGTTTTCTTCACGGTCGGTCAACGTGTCGAGCACATCTTCCAACTGTTCTTTTAATAATTCATAAGCTGCATGGTCTGAAGGAGATTGAGCATCCGAATCTTCGATGAAATCACCAAGATGTGAATCGTCTTCTTCGCCGATCGGCGTTTCCAATGAAACAGGTTCCTGTGCAATCTTCAAAATTTCGCGTACTTTTTCAGGTGCCAAGTCCATTTCTTCTCCAATTTCTTCCGGAGAAGGTTCGCGGCCAAGGTCCTGCAGCAATTGCCGTTGGACACGAATCAGTGTATTGATGGTTTCCACCATATGAACCGGAATACGGATTGTTCTGGCTTGGTCAGCAATAGCCCGTGTAATCGCCTGGCGAATCCACCACGTGGCATAGGTGCTGAACTTGAAGCCTTTTGAGTAGTCGAACTTTTCGACGGCCTTGATCAATCCCATGTTTCCTTCTTGAATCAAGTCCAGGAACAGCATTCCTCGGCCCACATAGCGTTTTGCAATGCTGACTACGAGGCGAAGGTTTGCTTCAGCCAGACGTTTTTTAGCTTCTTCGTCGCCCTGTTCAATCAATTTCGCGAGGCGGACTTCTTCCTCAGCTTTCAATAGGTCTACACGGCCGATTTCCTTCAGGTACATCCGGACAGGGTCATTTATTTTCACGCCAGGAGGAACGCTTAGATCATTCAGGTCGAATTTCTCCTCCGTTGGCTTCATCAAACGATCGAGATGTTCTTCATCATCCGACTTTCTTTCCAATTCAATGCCGTGCCCTTCAAGCTGATCGATAAACTCTTCTACTTGATCGGACTCCATTTCGAAAACCGCTAATTTATCTGCAATTTGCTCGTAGTTTAGTTCACCGGTTTTCTTACCCGCTTCTATTAGTTGTTTCTTGGCTTCTTCAACAGAAACTTCAGGACCTTCAGTGCTGGTAATTGGGACGTTCGTTGCTTCTACTTCGTTTGGACGTTCAGATTTCTCGGCCATGCGATTTCCTCCTTTAAAAAACGGAATTACCTACAATGATTTCCGTAAAGCAATCACTTCTTGTGCGAGAAGCAAAGCGCGCTTTAAGTCATGCTGTTTTTCCGCTTCCTTTGATTGCTGGATTTTCAATTCGATCTGCTGTTCAACCCGATGTTTCTCCAAATGCTTTAAACAATCGGTTATCTCTTCATCCGCATGTTCCGGATCACGTTCAGACAATGCAGTTTCCATAACCAGCTTTCGCAGTTCCGGGTCTTGGAGAGTTTCAATAAATTTATGAAAGTCCGCCTTTTCCCATTCTTCATAAAAACCGATCAACTGAACGTATAGAGCTTGATATTCTTCACTGATGAAGGGAATTCCTTCCCGATCAGCAATTAATTTATCCATCACTCGGGCATCTGCTAAGGCATGTGAGAATAACAGCCGCTCTGCACGATGCAATGAGGTGATTTTTTTGGGTGCTTTCCTTGGAGCTTGTGGCGGTTCCTCACGGCGGTTCTGCTGGATGCTCCTGTTTTCCAGTTTCCGGTAATGCTGAAGAATCGCCTCTTGAGATAACCCGGTTTCCACTGATAATTGCTTGATATACAAGTCTCTTTCAATGGCAGACGAGCGGCCTGCCAATAGCTGAAGAACTTCCTGTATATATTGCAATAAATCATTTTCATACTGGAAATTTTTATGTCTGCGTGCGTGCATCATGGCAAAAGCTAGAAAAGCGTGAGGTTTTCCGATGATTCGTTCTTTGAACGCCTCACTGCCGTGTTCCTGGACAAAATCATCCGGATCCATTTTTCCTGGCAAAACTGCTACTTCCACCTTGAACTTTTCTTCATTGAGGTCGATAGCAGCTCGTTTGGCTGCTTCCCAACCGGCATCATCGCCATCAAAACAGATGACGACTTCCTGCGCAAAGCGTTTCATCATCCGAATGTGCTGAGAGGTCAGTGAAGTTCCCATCGTCGCAATGGCATTGTCCACTCCCGCTTTTCCGGCAGCAATAACGTCCATGAATCCTTCAAAAAGCACAATTCTGCGATTTTTTCGGATGGCACCTTTCGCCAGATGAATATTGTACAGCACCCGGCTTTTTTGAAAGATCGGAGACTCCGGACTGTTCATATATTTTGCTTCCGATTTGGCGTTTTCCAGAATCCTGCCGGAAAATGCGATTACTTTTCCGCTGTCATTCATGATGGGAAACATGATTCTTCCTCTGAATCGGTCGAAAAATCCATTGCCCTGCTCTTTCGGAATTGCCAATCCGCTTAAAGTCAGTTCCTCTTCACTAAAACCTTTACGTTGCAATGCGGAACTCATATAATTCCATTCAGGAAGAGACCAGCCTATTTTATATTTCTCGACCATTTCTTTCGTGAATCCCCGAGCTTCAAGATAGTCCAGGGCTTGCTGGCCTTCTTCTGTATTCAGCAGGATATGGTGATACATATCAGCTGCGAACTCGTGCATCAAGACAAGTTGCTGATCACTTTTTGAAGGTGCCGGCCCGGAATGAGCGGGCGCATCAATTTCCACATCTACACCCGAGCGTGTTCCAAGTTTCGATAAAGCTTCCTGGAAAGTAATGTTTTCAATATCCATCAGGAATGTTATAACATTCCCTCCAGCGCCACATCCGAAACAATGGAAAATTTGTTTGTCTGCAGTGACAGAAAAAGAAGGGGTGCTTTCTCCATGAAACGGACATAATCCGAACCAGTTTCTTCCCCTTTTTGTCAATTGGACATATTCACCGACTACATCCACAATATCTGTTGAGGAACGTATTTTTTCAATCACTTCTTCAGGTACTCGATTGGACACTTTATCACCATCTTTGTTTGCTTAACTTATTAATTCGTGATTTCACGGCAAAATCCTTCACAATTCTTAAAAAGATTGACTGCCATGACGGTCCAATAGTTAGCTTTAGACACAATTCTTCATTATAAAACTTATTTGGAAAAAAATCCACAATAAAAGAAGAAAAACCGCCTGAATAGGAGGCTTTCCCCTTTATTGTTTTAGTTTATTCAATATCAGATTCGCTGTTTCTTCCACTGCCCGGTTGGTCACATCGACTACCCTGCAACCGATGCGGTCGGTCACTTTTTTGAAATGTACGATTTCTTCGTGGATTCTGTCCAGCTTAGCGTAATTGGCATCATCATTCAAGCCGAGTGCAATCAGTCGTTCTTTTCGGATGTGATTGAGCTTTTCAGGTGAAATCACCAGCCCGAAACATTTGGACGCATCCACCATGAACAGCTCATCTGGAGGATCCACTTCCGGAACTAGCGGAACGTTCGCCACTTTTAATTGCTTGTGAGCCAAGTATTGAGACAGCGGAGTTTTGGAAGTTCTGGATATCCCCACCAAGACGATATCTGCCAGCAGGATTCCTCGGGGATCTCTGCCATCGTCGTATTTGACTGCAAATTCAATCGCTTCGACCTTTTTGAAATAATCATCATCCAATTTCCGGACCAAGCCTGCCTCTTCAAGAGGTGCAGCTTGAAGTGTTTCTTCCAGGGCGTCCATCAACGGACCCATTAGATCGATAGAATTGACATTATACTTTCCAGTTTCTTCTACTATATAATTTCTCAACTTTTTGGATACCAGCGTGAAAACCAAAAATGCCTGCTGGTCAACCGCCAACTTGATAATATCCTGCAATTGGTCGATGGAATCAATATAGGGAAATCTTTTCAGAACTGCATTCTGTTCAGCATTCAAGTATTGGCTGACTGCCGCTTTTGCGACAAGTTCTCCTGTTTCTCCAACGGAATCGGAAACGATAAAAAGACGGAGTGGATTCAATTATGGCACCTCACAATTCATGGCTTTCCGATAGGGACAGAAAAGCACGGGTAATATTCGTTTTTGTTAATCTTCCCACCACTTTATAACCATCCGCCATTTCCTGGACAACCGGCAGCGCGTCAATCTGCTGATTGATCAATCGGTTTGCAGCTTGGATAAGCGAGTCGTTCTTAAGGCAATATGTGATGTTCGGCATCCGAGTCATGATGATATGGACCGGAATGCTGGATAGATTTTGGTTGCCTAGGCTAGCCCTGAGCAAGTCCTTGCGTGATAAGACACCGGTCAGCATCGATTTTTGGTCAACCACGAACAATGTTCCGACATCATCCAAAAACATTTGGCTGATGGCGTCATACACACTGACATCATCCCTGACTACGACCGGAATCGATTGAAAATCCTTGACTTTCATATTATTCATCGTGTCGGTTATATCGTGCCCGGGTTTTTTACCGGAATAAAAATAACCCACTCGGGGCCGGGCATCCAAAAAGCCTGCCATGGTCAAAATGGCCAGGTCAGGCCTTAACGTCGCTCTTGTTAAATGCAATCGGTCAGCGATCTGTTCGCCGGTGATCGGACCATTTCCTTTTACAATCCGTAATATCTCTTCTTGCCTTTTATTGAGTTCGATCGGACCCACCGCCTCAAAATATGTTATACTCAATGTTAATTATTATATACTAATGAACCGTATATTGCGAAGAAAAGTTTGCCATGCTACAATAACTGATGAATTCAATAACAGGCTGAGAAAGATCAAAAAGTACTGTAGCCGGAAGCGAGTGGGGATGGTGGGAGCCTGCATTTACAGGAAAAGGCAATCTGGAGCCATATTATTTCAAGAGGGCTGTTTTTAACAGCCAATCGAGGTGGAACCGCGGGTCTTAACGTACTCGTCCTCGGACTATATGTCCGGGACGTGTGCGATTTTTTATTTTATGGAGGTAATTTTATGTCAATGGAAGATGTAGTATCGTTAGCAAAACACAGAGGCTTTGTATTTCCGGGCTCTGAAATTTATGGAGGCCTGGCCAACACTTGGGATTACGGTCCTCTTGGTGTTGAACTTAAAAACAACATCAAAAAAGCTTGGTGGAAAAAATTCGTTCAAGAATCACCTTATAATGTAGGCTTAGACGCCGCCATTTTGATGAATCCTAAAACGTGGGTAGCATCCGGACATGTTGGAAACTTCAATGACCCGATGATCGACTGCAAAGGCTGTAAGTCCCGCCACCGCGCAGACAAATTAATCGAAGATGCTTTGGATAAAAAAGGCATCGAACTGATTGTCGACGGTTTGTCTTTCGACCGCATGGCAGAGCTGATGAGCGAACATGACATTAAATGTCCAAGCTGCGGAGCGCACCAATGGACCGATATCCGCCAGTTCAATCTGATGTTCAAAACGTTCCAAGGTGTAACTGAAGCCACAACAAACGAGATCTACTTGCGTCCGGAAACGGCTCAGGGAATTTTCGTCAACTATAAAAATGTTCAGCGTTCAATGCGCAAGAAAATGCCATTCGGCATCGCCCAAATCGGCAAAAGTTTCCGGAACGAAATCACACCTGGCAACTTCACATTCCGCACACGTGAATTTGAGCAGATGGAACTTGAGTTTTTCTGCAAACCCGGTGAAGATCTTGAATGGTATGCGTACTGGCGTGATTTCAGTAAAAACTGGTTGTTGAACCTGCAAATGTCTGAAGACAACATCCGTCTTCGCGAACATGACGCTGATGAGCTTTCCCATTACTCAAACGCAACCGTCGATATCGAATATAAATTCCCATTCGGCTGGGGCGAACTATGGGGCATTGCGGACCGCACCGACTTTGACTTGAAACGCCATATGGAACATTCCGGCGAAGATTTCAATTACATTGACCCGGTAACCAATGAACGCTTTGTGCCTTATTGCATCGAACCCTCACTCGGCGCTGACCGCGTGACGCTCGCTTTCCTTGTCGACGCATACCACGTCGAGGAGCTGGACAATGACGACAAACGGACTGTATTGAAATTCCACCCTGCACTTGCACCATATAAAGCAGCAGTGCTTCCATTGTCGAAAAAACTTTCTGAAGGCGCAACAGAAGTATTCGCTGATTTAGCGAAACACTTTATGGTCGAGTATGACGAGTCTCAGTCCATCGGCAAACGTTATCGCCGCCAGGATGAAATCGGTACTCCTTTCTGTATCACATACGATTTTGATTCCGTGGAAGACGGCCAAGTCACCGTTCGCCACCGTGATTCAATGGAACAAGTACGTATGCCGATTGCAGAAGTTCAGGCATATATCGAAAAACACATTCAATTCTAATGAAATATGGAGCGCTGCCCCCTTTTGGAGGCAGCGCTTTTTCCTTTTTAACTTACAGTTAAAGTTTGCGGATAGTAAATCGGATTTCAGGACAGTATTTTCATGTTTCCGGACAGTAAGTGAAGAATATGGAAAAAAAGATGACCCCTGGCAGCGAAATCAGCTGCCTAGCGGGTCATCTTCTTTTTTGTTCGGGAAAAATTCAGGCGTACGTTCGAGCTGTTCGAGAAACTTACGTGATTTCAGTCGGATGCCTGCCTGTTCTTCGTAGATGGTCCGGACAATCTGCTTGAGCAGGGATTTGGTTTCTTTCTTAAGCGTCAGTGAACCGACTCGTTCGATCGGAACAAAATACAATGTTCGAATCACTTTGACGAGTGCCGGACTCAACCGGATAATGTAGCGGTCCAAATGAAAGCACCGATGGCATAGAAAACCGAGATCCTGGAACGAAAATGCGAATTCGCCTTCAGTGGCGCCGCAGCTGGCGCATTGATGCAACGTCGGAGTAAGACCAGCGTACGGCAGCATTTTCCACTCAACGAACAGCGTAATCGCTTCTGAATCATACCCTTCTTCAATAGCGTGCATCGCCTGATACAGCATATCGTAAATCACCGGCTGCGGTTCGTCCTGCTCCGTCAAACGGTCGATCAGTTCAGCGATATAGCTGGCATGAGCCGTCGACATAATATCTTCCTTGATATGCCGGAAAGATTCCAGCTGGTCTCCGGTCTGGATCGTGCCCATTCCGCGGCCTTTGTAAATCGAGAAACTCCCGTGTGTAAAGGGCTGAGTTATGGCAGCTAAGCGGCTGGCCGGTTTTTTCGCTCCCCTGGCCATGCATGTGATCTTACCCGCTTCACGTGTGAACAAAGTGACAATCTTGTTCGCTTCGCCATATGGACGTGTCCGGATCACAATGCCTTCTAATTGATTTTGCATCAAAAGGACTCCTTAGTATTCGTCGTCTCTGAAGCCGAAATCTCTTAAATGCATTGCTTTATTGCGCCAATCTTTCTGCACTTTCACCCAAAGTTCCAGGTAAACTTTCGTACCAAGCAAGTTTTCGATGTCTTTGCGGGCACGTGTTCCAATCTGCTTCAGCAAAACGCCTTTTTTGCCGATGACAATGCCTTTTTGCGAATCCCGTTCTACCATGATCGTCGCTTCGACACGGATCATGTCCTTGTTCTCGCTATCCGGTGCAATCCTTTCGATGACCACAGCAATCGAATGCGGAATCTCTTCCCGCGTCAAATGCAGGGCCTTTTCGCGGATCAATTCGGAAATGATGAAACGTTCCGGGTGGTCCGTCACTTGGTCTGCCGGGTAATATTGAGGTCCCTTCGGCAAGCGTTCGCTGATTTTCGCAAGCAGATTTTCCACATTATTGCCTTCGAGTGCCGAGATCGGAATCGCTTCGGCAAAATCGAATTCCTGGCTGTAGGATTCAATGATTTTTGGCAGATTATCCGGATGAACTTGGTCAATTTTGTTCAAGACCAGGAAAACCGGTACATCAATGCCTTTTAACATATCTAGAACA
>DATHVY010000207.1:0-1847 GCA_035461045.1 Planococcus sp. (in: firmicutes) | reverse complement strand
GTGTAAACCCATAGCTTCGGTGGTAAGTTTTAGCCCCGGACATCTTCGGCGCAGGATCTCTTGACTAGTGAGCTATTACGCACTCTTTGAATGAGTGGCTGCTTCTGAGCCAACATCCTAGTTGTCTTAGAAATCCCACATCCTTTTCCACTTAACTTACACTTTGGGACCTTAGCTGATGGTCTGGGCTGTTTCCCTTTTGACTACGGATCTTATCATTCGCAGTCTGACTGCCGAAATAAAAGTATATGGCATTCGGAGTTTGATAGGGTTCAGTAACTGTTGTCAGCCCCTAGCCCATTCAGTGCTCTACCTCCATTACTCAATTAATCGACGCTAGCCCTAAAGCTATTTCGAGGAGAACCAGCTATCTCCGAGTTCGATTGGAATTTCTCCGCTATCCACAGCTCATCCCATGGTTTTTCAACACCAACGTGGTTCGGACCTCCACGGAATTTTACTTCCGCTTCATCCTGGCCATGGATAGGTCACCCGGTTTCGGGTCTACGACATGCAACTATGCGCCCTATTAAGACTTGGTTTCCCTTCGGCTCCGTACCTTAAGTACTTAACCTTGCTACATATCGTAACTCGTTGGCTCGTTCTACAAAAAGCACGCCGTCACACATATAAAGTGCTTCGACCGGTTGTAGGCACACGGTTTCAGGTTCTATTTCACTCCCCTTCCGGGGTTCTTTTCACCTTTCCCTCACGGTACTTCTTCACTATCGGTCACTAGGTAGTATTTAGCCTTGGGAGGTGGTCCTCCCAGCTTCCCACAAGGTTTCACGTGTCTCGTGGTACTCTGGATTAGATCTGACTGTTTTTCCTTTTCATTTACAGGCCTATTACCTTCTGCGGAGCAGCTTTCCAGCTATCTTCAATTAAGGAATTGCAGTATTTATGATCTATCCTCAACCCCCAGGTCAAAGACCTGGGTTTGGGCTCTTTCCCTTTCGCTCGCCGCTACTTAGGAAATCGATGTTTCTTTCTCTTCCTCCGGGTACTTAGATGTTTCAGTTCCCCGGGTGTACCTCTGCATACCTATTTATTCAGTATGCAGTACATAGTTGTTACTATGTGGGTTCCCCCATTCGGAAATCTTTGGATCACTGGCTATTTGCGCCTACCCAAAGCTTATCGCAGCTTAACGCGTCCTTCTTCGGCTCCTAGTGCCAAGGCATTCGCCATGCGCCCTTTGTAGCTTGACCTTTGTTATGTCTATTTACATAGACAATTCATCTATTTGCATAGATATAGTTACCTATAAATAGGTATCTTTTTTAATCTTGCGAAATTGTATTAACTCTAAAAAATCCACTTACGTGGCTTTAATTTTATTAAAACAACTTTATTTCACTGTGCAATTTTCAAAGAACATTTACTAGAAAAACTATTCATTACTTAACTCCTAAGAGTTAAGTTAAATTAGTCTCTCAAAATTAAACAGAGAACTAGGTACGTTAAATACAATAGATATAGTTTGAAGAATTAAATTCTTCTATTGCATCGACCGAAGTCAATGCATCTACTCCCTAGAAAGGAGGTGATCCAACCGCACCTTCCGATACGGTTACCTTGTTACGACTTCACCCCCCTTACCGGCCACACCTTCGGCCGCTCCTTCCTTGCGGTTAGGCCACGGACTTCGGGTGCAGCAGACTCAGGTGGTGTGACGGGCGGTGTGTACAAGGCCCGGGAACGTATTCACCGCAGCGTGCTGATCTGCGATTACTAGCGATTCCACCTTCATGGAGTCGGGTTTCAGACTCCAATCCGAACTGAGACCGGTTTTCTGCGATTTGCTACCACCTCGCGGCTTCGCATCACTCTGTTCCGGCCATTGT
>DATHVY010000206.1:0-2121 GCA_035461045.1 Planococcus sp. (in: firmicutes) | reverse complement strand
AGCATGTTCAGTGAACACATAGTTCAATTGAGCGCGCAAGTCCACTGCAGGCGTGTCCGGGTTCGTTCCGTCAAACTCTTCAGGGAATTGATCAGCGATGGCGATACTCAATGTTTCAGCGAACATGCTCATGTGATAGATTGCTTCACGTTCTCCAGCATAAGCAGATTCAAAATCACCTGCAACATATTGATCGAAGATCGTCACTAACTGATTCACGTGAACGTCAAGCCCTTCTTTAACGGCTGCTGCAGGAAGGCGTTCTTCTGTAGCAGTTGCGAAGAAGTTCGCTTGTTCCACTTTGTATTCTTCCAATTGAGCAAGTGCCTGATCTTTGCCTTCTTGGTTCCCTTCACCTGTCGCTACTACATAATCTACAAAGTAGCCGATGTGCGAGTTCCAGATTTCAAGAAATGCTGCCGCGCCTTCTTCGCCGTAAACAGATGCTACTGCTGCTGCAATGTCATCCGAGTTCGCAAGAAGCGTTGCTGAAGCCTGATCAAAATCTGCCGCACCGTCTGCTCCTTTTCTCATTGTTTCAATTGCCAGAAAAGCATGCTCGGTCAAGACTGTATCAAGTGCGATGCGAAGTTCAGCCGCTGGTGTGTCTGTGCTGATTTCTGCTGGCGCCTCGCTGCTCGCGGATTGATGTCCGTGGCTGTCCGCCAATGCTGCTGTTGGAACCAATAATGCCAAGCTAAGTGGAAGTGCAACTAAAAGTTTGTTCATTTTCATAATAACCTCTCCCTTTTCCTTTTTTATTTTTTGTTCTACACACAGAACGGAGAGAATTCTGTTTTAGATCACTCTTTTTAAAAGTTTTTTAATTTTCTTTTTTATGCGCGCTTTTCTCATACAACCCGTATACTGAAACTGTAAGGTTTTCCCCCATTTTATAAAGAGAAAAGGCGGTCAGTTCCATGCAATTTTCCATAACAGATAAAATTCAAGAGGCATTTCCAATCAGAAAAACAATTCTCGAAACCGTATTGTATTCTGTTTATCTCGTCCCTGCAGCGGAGGGAAGCCAGGAAGGCGATGACATCCTGCTTATTGAACATCCACCGGCCCAGGAACCGACAACGTGCATTTGGTCGAATAAAAATCTATTGAAACTCACCAAAACAGAAATGATCCGGGAAATCACTGACTTTATCCATGATCGAACTTCCCAAGACCATAAAAAAAACTGACTGCAAAAGCAGTCAGTTAAATTCCGGAGCTGAGAACGACTTCGCCTTGCGGCAATTGGTTCCCTGCTTGTGGTTCCAGCGTGATGGCGATGGTGTCCCATCCCTCAATGTCATCTTCTAAATTATAATGGGTTGCCCCTTCACCGTCCGGGTTCGCAGTAAATGCTCCTGCCGGAATCGGTTCGTCTCCTCTGATCAGCCAAACTTGGTAAACTTGGCCTTCCTGCAATTCTTCCAGCTCGGTTGCCTGCACGACAAGTTCCAAAGAATCCTCATCACGTATGATGGCAGCAGTCCCGGTTCCTGCAAACGTTTCAGTCGGTTCCAAGTTCACCGAGTTGAATGCGGATTGGGTCGGTCCTGCCGGATCTTCGCGATCGGAAAGCTGCCAAAATGCATACGCGTTTCCGAGCAGCGACACGAGCAGAACGGCTGCGATGAGCGGCGTCCACCAAGAGCGCTTCACTGTACGTTGTTTCATCGGCATCGCTTTCGGCTGGCCTTGCGTTTTTTCTTTTGCAGGTGCTGCCGCAAGAGGTGCCGGTGTTTCCTGCTCTTCTTCAAACACGTTCGATAGAATCCGCGATTTCATGCCAGCGGGAGGCTCTGCCGATTCTGCAAGATAAGGGAGCTCGCCAGTCACTTCAACAATTTCCTGACAATCCTTGCACGTAGTCAAATGTTCTTCAAATTCTCGTGTCTCTTTTGGTGATAATGTTCCTGATAAATAATCAACCAAGTGATCACAGTGTGTCTCTGTCATTGGTAGCCCCCCTTTCTTGCACTCCGTGCAGTGTGGTTTTCAATTTTTTCAGCGCCAGCCGGATCCTGCTTTTCACAGTTCCGAGCGGGACACCGCATTGCTCCGATATGGTTTCGTGTGTATACCCCTTGAAATAGAAGAGTTGAATCATTTTCTGTTGTTCGC
>DATHVY010000205.1:0-14117 GCA_035461045.1 Planococcus sp. (in: firmicutes) | reverse complement strand
TTATTCTCGCTAGCACTGGCAATTCGATCATCCAATCAAAAAGCAAGATAATATAGGAGGAATAACAATGGAAATTTTCAAAAAAATGCAGGAACATGATTACGAACAATTGGTATTTTGTCAGGATAAAAACTCTGGATTAAAAGCGATCATCTGTATTCACGACACCACACTAGGTCCAGCACTAGGCGGAACGCGGATGTGGAATTATGCAACTGAAGAAGAAGCAATTGAAGACGCAATCCGTCTTGGACGCGGCATGACTTATAAGAATGCGGCTGCCGGTCTTAACCTGGGCGGCGGGAAAACGGTCATCATCGGTGATCCTCTTAAAGACAAAAACGAAGAGATGTTCCGTGCTTTCGGCCGTTTCATCCAAGGGTTGAACGGACGTTACATAACAGCTGAAGATGTTGGCACAACTGTAGCGGATATGGACTTGATCCACGAAGAAACAGATTTCGTAACCGGGATTTCTCCAGCATTCGGTTCTTCGGGCAATCCTTCACCTGTTACAGCCTACGGAAGCTATATCGGCATGAAAGCTGCTGCTAAGGAAGCTTTCGGTTCTGATTCACTTAAAGGCAAGACGATATCAGTTCAAGGCGTCGGCAATGTCGCTTATCCACTTTGCGAGTATCTTCATAAAGAAGGCGCAAAGTTGATCGTTACAGACATCAACCAAGCAGCGGTTGATCGTGCAGTTAAAAACTTTGGTGCGAAGGCAGTAGCTCCGAATGATATTTATTCACAGGAAGCGGATATTTTCGCTCCATGTGCGATGGGTGCAATCATCAATGATGAGACCATTCCTCAATTGAAAGTAAAAGTGGTCGCAGGATCTGCGAACAACCAATTAAAAGAACAACGTCATGGTGATGAGCTCGAAGCACGAGGCATCGTTTACGCACCTGACTTTGTGATCAACTCAGGCGGCGTGATCAACGTAGCTGATGAGCTTTACGGATACAACAACGAACGCGCGATGAAACGCGTAGAGACGATTTACGACAGCATCACCAAAATATTTGCAATCGCGAAACGTGATGGAGTACCTAGCTATATCGCTGCAGACCGCATGGCAGAAGAACGCATTGAACGCATGCGCAAATCAAGAAGCCAATTCTTGCGCAATGGCCACGATATTTTAAGCAGACGCTAATTAACGAAATGGAGGGATCGCTGTGCAAGAACAGCTGTATCGTATACTAGTCATTAATCCCGGTTCAACCTCGACTAAGATAGGCGTTTTTGACAACGATGTCCTGATCATGGAAAAGACGATCCGGCATTCTTCGGAAGAAATAGCTGAATTTCCGGCTATTATCGATCAATATGCGTTTCGAAAAGAAACCATATTGGAAGCGTTGGATGAAGAGGGAATGAACATATCCAAACTGTCCGCAGTCTGCGGGCGGGGAGGTCTGCTGCGGCCAATTGAAGGCGGCACGTATGCGGTCAATGAAGAAATGCTGGGGGATTTGCGAAAAGGCTTCTCCGGACAGCACGCATCGAACCTTGGGGGCATCCTGGCATTTGAAATCGCGAGTGGCTTGAATATTCCATCGTTTATCGTAGACCCTGTCGTAGTTGATGAACTGGATCCGATTGCGAGAGTTTCCGGGTTTTCATTGATTGAACGCAAATCGATTTTTCACGCATTAAACCAAAAAGCAGTCGCCAGACGATATGCGAAAGAAGTTGGCAAATCTTACAAAGACCTGCGGTTAATCGTCACTCACATGGGTGGTGGGATTACCGTCGGCGTTCATATGAATGGACGCGTGGTTGAAGTCAATAACGGATTGCATGGTGACGGTCCATTTAGCCCGGAACGCGCGGGAACTGTTCCTGCTGGGGACTTGGTGGAACTATGCTATTCCGGACAATATTACCGCCACGAGATCATGAAAAAACTGGTCGGCCAAGGCGGATTAGTCGCATATTTGGGAACCAATGATGCGGTTACAGTCGAAAAGCGCATTCAAAAAGGTGACAAAGAAGCTGAACTTATTTATGAAGCTATGGCTTATCAAGTCGCACGCGAAATCGGATCTGCAAGTGCCGTTTTAAACGGCCAGGTGGACGCGATTATCTTAACCGGAGGGCTTGCTTACGGCAAAGCTTTTGTGGAATCGATTTCCAAGCGAGTTAGCTGGATTGCGGATGTATCTGTGCATCCGGGCGAAAATGAGCTGCAAGCGTTGGCAGAAGGTGCCGTCCGAGTTTTGAACGGAGAAGAAACTGCAAAAAACTACCCTTTGGGGTAAACACACTAGGAGGTCGGCTTCATGGCTCAAAATTATGATGTAGTCATCCTTGGAGGCGGAACCGGCGGCTATGTCGCCGCCATTCGTTCCGCACAGCTTGGATTAAAAACAGCGATTGTTGAAAAAGGGAGTCTTGGAGGAACTTGTCTTCATAAAGGCTGTATCCCGAGTAAAGCGTTGCTTCGCAGCGCAGAAGTTTATTCAACCACGAAAAACCATGCCGCTGATTTCGGCGTCCAGACAGGCGAAGTCTCACTTGACTTCTCGCGGGTCCAGGAACGCAAGCAGAGCATTGTGGACGGACTTCACGCCGGAGTTCAAGGCTTGATGAAAAAAGGTAAGATTGATGTATATGAAGGAATCGGAAGAATCCTCGGACCATCCATCTTTTCACCGAACGCGGGAACCATTTCTGTTGAAATGAAAAATGGTGAAGAAAACGAAATGCTGATTCCGAATAACGTGATCATTGCAACCGGATCGCGCCCCAGAACTTTGCCTGGCCTGACAATTGACGGAGAATTTGTCATGACTTCAGACGAGGCACTGGAAATGACAGAACTTCCAAAATCGATCCTGATTGTCGGAGGCGGCGTTATCGGCATTGAGTGGGCTTCTATGCTCAATGATTTCGGCGTCGAAGTGACGGTCATCGAATATGCAGACCGCATCGTTCCGACCGAAGATGAGGATATTTCAAAAGAAATGCTGAAGCTATTGAAGAAAAAAGGGGTCCAATTCGTTACTGGCGCAAAAGTGTTGGCTGAAACACTCGAAACCGGAGAAAACGGCGTATCGATCCAGGCTGAAATCAAAGATACCAAAGAAACATTTTCTGCAGAGAAAATGTTCGTGTCTGTTGGCCGCCAAGCGAACGTTGAAAATATCGGAATTGAAAATACTGACATCATCATCGACAAAGGGTTTATTCAAGTGAAAAAGTCTTTCCAGACAAAGGAATCACATATTTACGCTATTGGCGATGTGATCGGCGGCATGCAGTTGGCTCACGTAGCATCTCATGAAGGAATTACCGCGATCGAACATATTAAAGGAAACAACCCGCATGCCATCAATTACGACTTGGTGTCTCGCTGTGTCTATTCCAACCCGGAAGCGGCCAGTGTGGGAATCACCGAAGCGCAAGCGAAAGAAAAAGGGCATGATGTCAAAGTCGGCAAGTTTTCATTCAAAGCGATTGGTAAAGCATTGGTATACGGAGAATCAGATGGTTTTGTGAAAATCATCGCAGATAAAGAAACAAACGATATACTGGGCGTTCACATGATCGGTCCACACGTCACCGATATGATTTCAGAAGCTGGCTTGGCCATGGTTCTGGATGCAACACCTTGGGAAATCGCCGATACGATCCATCCGCACCCGACCCTTTCAGAAGTTATGGGCGAAGCGGCATTGGCAGTAGACGGAAAAGCGATTCACAGCTAAAGGAGGAAACTAAATGGCTTCAAAACACGAAGAGGTTGGTTTAACAAAAGACGATTTACTGAAAATGTATGAAACCATGCTGACGGCGCGCCGCGTCGATGAACGCATGTGGCTTTTGAACCGTGCAGGCAAAATTCCGTTCGTCATTTCCTGCCAGGGGCAGGAAGCCGCTCAAGTTGGAGCTGCATATGCGCTTGACAACACAAAAGATTATATCGCACCTTACTACCGTGATCTTGGTGTGGTTTTGCATTTCGGCATGACGCCGAAGGATTTGATGTTATCCGCTTTTGCTAAAGCTGAAGATCCAAACTCCGGCGGCCGCCAGATGCCTGGACATTTCGGGCAAAAGAAAAACCGGATTCTTACTGGTTCTTCACCTGTTACGACCCAGTTGCCACACGCAGTTGGCGTCGCCTTAGCTGGAAAAATGAAGAAAAAAGATTTCATCACATTCACAACGCTTGGTGAAGGATCTTCCAACCAGGGAGATTTCCACGAAGGTTTAAACTTTGCCGGTGTACATAAATTGCCGGTAATTACGATGGTTGAAAACAATAAATACGCCATTTCCGTTCCTTACGAACGCCAAGTAGCAAGTAAAAATGTATCTGACCGTGCGATCGGCTACGGAATGCCTGGTGTGACAATCGATGGAAACGATCCGATCGAAGTTTACAAACATGTGAAACAGGCAGCAGACCGTGCCCGCAGGGGTGAAGGTCCAAGCTTGATCGAAACCGTTTCTGAGCGCATGACTGCACACTCATCGGATGACGACCAGCGTCAATATCGTTCGGCTGATGAGTTGGCTGCGCAAAAATCGACAGATCCAATCCTGACGTTCGGCGCTTATTTAAAAGAAAATAAGATGATGGATGACGAATTGGAAAAAGAAATCAACGACCGTATCATGGTCCTTGTCAACGAAGCGACCGACTATGCTGAAAATGCTCCGTATGCTGAAGCGGAACACGCTTTGAAATATGTGTACGCTGAAGAAGGGGGAGACGAATAATGGCAGTTATGAGTTATATTGACGCCATCACGCTTGCCATGAAAGAAGAAATGGAACGTGACGAAAATGTATTCGTTCTTGGAGAAGATGTCGGTAAAAAGGGCGGCGTTTTCAAAGCCACCCAAGGTTTATATGACCAATTCGGGGAAGATCGTGTTCTGGACACACCACTTGCAGAATCGGCTATTGCCGGTGTCGGCATCGGTGCGGCCATGTACGGCCTTCGTCCAATCGCAGAAATGCAGTTCGCTGACTTTATCATGCCCGCTGTCAACCAAATCATTTCGGAAGCTTCCCGCATCCGTTACCGTTCGAACAACGACTGGTCGTGCCCGATCGTTTTCCGCGCACCATTCGGCGGCGGCGTTCACGGTGCACTTTACCACTCCCAATCAGTGGAGGCGATATTCGCCAACCAGCCCGGTTTGAAAATTGTCATTCCTTCCACACCTTATGACGCGAAAGGCTTGTTGAAAGCCGCCATTCGCGATGAAGATCCGGTCATGTTCTTTGAACATAAACGAGCATATCGCCTGATTAAAGGAGAAGTGCCTGAAGACGATTACACGATTGAAATCGGGAAAGCCGATGTGAAGCGTGAAGGAGAAGATATCACGGTTATCACGTACGGCTTAGCCGTTCACTTTGCTCTTCAAGCAGCTGAGCGTTTAGCTGAAGACGGATATTCTGCCCATATTTTAGATCTTCGCACCATTTATCCATTGGATAAAGAAGGAATCATCGAAGCAGCCCGGAAAACCGGGAAAGTTCTTCTGGTGACAGAGGACAATAAAGAAGGCAGCATTATCGGTGAAGTTGCAGCAATCATTGCAGAAAACTGCTTGTTTGACCTGGATGCGCCAATTAAACGACTTGCTGGTCCCGATGTGCCGGCAATGCCGTATGCTCCGACAATGGAGAAATTCTTCATGATCAACCCGGATAAAGTTGAAAAAGCGATGCGTGAACTTGCGGAGTTCTAAATCGGCCCGTTTAGCGGAACCTATTCGGTTCAAATGACGGAACCCAGAAAAAGAACAGGAGGAAATCCATTGGCTATAGAAAAAATTACCATGCCTCAGCTTGGTGAAAGCGTCACAGAAGGCACCATCGAAAGATGGCTCGTTTCTCCCGGTGACCACGTGAACAAATACGATTCGCTGGCAGAAGTAAATACAGATAAAGTAACCGCAGAAGTGCCTTCTTCGTTTACTGGAACGATCAAAGAACTGGTCGCTTCTGAAGGTGAAACATTAGCTGTTGGTGAAGTGGTCTGCATCATCGAAACTGAAGGCGGCGCTTCAACTGCTGAAGAAGAACCTGTCGAAGAAGCAAAACCTGCAGCTGGCGAAAAAGCGAATGAAATGCCAGCAGCTGGCGCAAAACCAACCACCGGTTTGAAAGGTGATAAAGGCTCTTCCCAGCCGGTCCCTTCTTCCGGCTCAAAAGCGAGATATTCTCCTGCTGTCATGAGACTGGCTCAGGAAAATGAAATCGACTTGACGCAAGTGGAAGGTTCGGGCAACGAAGGCCGCATCACCCGCAAAGACATCATGGCGGTTATCGAAAGCGGCAACATTCCAAAAGCTGGAGATGCTCCGGCTGCAAAAGAGGAAGCTCCTGCAGCGGAACCTGCTGCTCCGACTTCTGCTCCCGCTCCGAAATCAGCGCCAGCTTCCATCGAAAGTGCTCCTGGGGATATCGAAATTCCAATCACTGGAGTTCGAAAAGCGATCGCTGCGAATATGCTGAAGAGCAAGCACGAAGCTCCTCATGCTTGGATGATGATCGAAGTGGATGTGACGAATCTCGTGCAGTATCGTGATTCCATCAAAGCGGATTTCAAGAAAAAAGAAGGCTTTAACATCACTTATTTTGCATTTTTCGTCAAGGCGGTTTCCCAGGCATTGAAAGAATTCCCAATGATGAATTCAATGTGGGCTGGCGACAAAATCATCCAGAAAAAAGACATCAACATTTCCATCGCGGTTGCATCGGATAGCGCGTTGTTTGTGCCGGTCATCAAAGACGCCGATGAAAAATCCGTCAAAGGAATCGGCAAAGATGTCAACGAATTGGCGATGAAAGCCCGCAACGGCAAGCTGAAATCAGCTGATATGCAAGGCGGAACTTTCACTGTCAACAACACCGGTTCATTCGGATCTGTTCAGTCGATGGGCATCATCAACCACCCGCAAGCGGCGATTCTGCAAATCGAGTCGATCATCAAGCGTCCGGTATATATGGCTAACGGCATGTTCGGTCCCCGGGACATGGTGAATCTTTGTTTATCCCTGGATCACCGTGTACTTGATGGACTTGTCTGCGGACAATTCCTTGCGCGTGTCAAAGAAATTCTTGAGAATATGTCAAAAGAAAATACATCTGTATATTAGTGCAAGCCCGAAGTCTTTAGACTTCGGGCTTTTTTTTCTTTAATGTAAACGCCTACTCGGGTAGAATGAAATTAAGTACCTTTAAGGAGGGTCAGCATGACAATTGAATCGATGAAAAACATTACATTTCCGACACGTACATATGAAGATTGGGAGCAGGGTGCCAAAACGGCTTTAAAAGGCAAGTCGATTGACAGCCTGAATACTTCGACCTTTGAAGGGGTTACGCTTCAGGCGCTTTATACGAAAGATATGCTGGCAAAAATCCAGTCCACTGTCACCCTGCAGGCCGCTGCGGTGCAGTCCAGCAAAGACCAACCCGGTTGGCGTGTAGCTCAGGAAGTGGCGGTGGATTCCGCTGCCCAGTTTCTATCGACCGTGCGTGAGGATCTTTCCCGAGGCAATGAGACCATTGTTTATACGAGTGCGACAGAGCTTTCCTGGACAGATGCGGAGTTGCAGGAATTGGCGGAGCTTATCGTGGACTACCCCATCTATTTTAAATTGACTGCTGAAGACCAAGACATCCTGCGGGTTTTCGAAATGGTTCCGGCACAGCTGCTTGATCGGGTTCGTGGCGCTATTCAAATCGATGAGTCCATTGATGCCCCCAAAAATGTCCGGAAAACGCTGATCGATACCATTCCCGTCCATCAGGCTGGTGGGTCCGCTGTACATGAACTTGGCGTTGCGCTGAGCATTTTGGCGGAAAAAATAGAAGCCGGTGCAGAGTCCTCTGACTTGTGGGTGCGTTTTGCTGTGGATACTCAATTCTTCCAGGAAATCGCGAAGCTACGGGCATTCCGTGTGCTGTGGAAGGCATTCGCGTCAGCTTATGGCGAGAGTTGGCCGGCGGTGCCATTGTACACAGAAACATCGGTCCGCTCTTACTCGAAGCTGGATCCCTATGTCAACTTGCTGCGAGGAGGCAATGCGACTTTTTCAGCGGTGCTCGGGGGTACGGACACACACACCGTACATCCTCATGATTTCTTGACTCAACCGACTGCATCCAGCCGCCGCATAGCGCGCAATGTCCAGCTCGTCATCAAAGAGGAAGCCCATGTTTCCCACGTGGTCGACCCCGCAGCAGGCTCTTATTTTGTCGAGACCTTGACGAAAGAGTATGTGGATGCTGCATGGGAATATTTTTTAGCCATTGAAGAAGCCGGCGGATATTCGCAAGTCAAAAAAACCGGTTGGCTCGCAGATGATATTCAGGCGAAGTGGAAAGAACGCGAAAAGAAAATAGCCACTCGTCAAGCGTCGCTGATTGGAACAAATACCTACGCAAATCCGCAGGAAGCCGTAAAAGATGGGAAAATCGACGACAGCCATCTGGAATATATGACGGCCAAGCGCCTTGCCGGTCCGTTTGAACGGTTAAGAGCGGAAAGCAAAGAATCCATCTTGAAAACAGCGATCATTCATTTGGGCCCACTGAAAAAACTAAAAGCGAAATCTGATTTTATCTATGGCTTTTTGGCAGTTGGCGGAATAGAACCCTTGTTGAGCCCTGAACTACCAAGTGCAGGCGAGATCAATCGCTACTTAGAAGAAAATCAGCTCGATTATGCCGTTTTGTGCGGAACCGATGAAGATCTTGAAACTGTGATTCCAGCTCTTCAGTCGAAGGCCGTGATTGATGTGGCCGGAAGATATCCGGAGGAAAAAATGAAACAATGGAGCGAAAATGGGATTCGGGATTCCATCCATTCCGGCAAGCATTTGACCAATAAATTGCAGCAAATCCTCACAATCGGAAAGGAGGCATTATAGATGCCGAAACCTGATTTCAAAAAAGTGGATTTCAAAAAAATCACAATCGATTCAATCCCCGCCACATCGGAACCGGCATTTGAAACAAATGAAGGAATTCCGATAAAGCCTGCTTATTCAGCGAAGGATATCGAATTTCTTGAAGAGAGCATGCCAGGATTTGCTCCGAACGTCAGAGGGCCCTATCCGACCATGTATGTTTCAAGACCTTGGACAGTGCGCCAATATGCTGGTTTTTCAACAGCCGAAGAAAGCAACGCCTTTTATCGGAGAAACTTGGCGATGGGCCAAAAAGGACTTTCAGTCGCCTTTGATCTCGCGACCCACCGGGGATATGACTCAGACCATCCGCGGGTCGTCGGAGATGTCGGCAAAGCAGGAGTGGCCATTGATAGTGTAGAAGACATGAAAATCCTCTTTGATGGCATTCCGCTCGATCAAATGTCTGTGTCCATGACGATGAATGGCGCGGTTGTGCCAATCATGGCGTTTTTCATTGTGGCCGCTGAAGAACAGGGTGTCGGTCCTGAACAATTATCCGGCACCATCCAAAACGACATCTTAAAAGAATACATGGTCCGCAACACGTATATCTATCCACCTGCGATGTCGATGCAGATTATCGCGGATATTTTCAAATATACATCCGACCATATGCCGAAATTCAACTCAATTTCTATTTCGGGCTACCATATTCAGGAAGCGGGAGCAACAGCTGATATAGAGCTTGCCTATACGCTTGCTGATGGTCTCGAGTATGTCCGTACCGGGCTCAAAGCAGGTATTGATATCGACCATTTTGCTCCGCGTTTGTCATTTTTCTGGGGAATCGGCATGAATTATTTCATGGAAATCGCTAAAATGCGTGCCGGTCGTGAAATTTGGGCGAAAATGATGAAGTCATTTGATCCAAAAAATGAAAAAAGTCTGGCGTTGCGGACGCATTCGCAAACGTCCGGCTGGAGTTTGACCGAACAGGATCCATTCAATAACGTCACTCGCACGCTCATCGAAGCCAATGCCGCAGCAATGGGGCACACACAGTCCCTGCACACGAATGCGCTGGACGAAGCGATCGCACTGCCGACGGATTTCTCAGCACGCATTGCCCGCAATACGCAGCTTTTCCTTCAGGAAGAAACACTGATGACGAAAGTTATCGATCCGTGGGGCGGTTCTTATTATGTAGAAGCCTTGACCAAACAATTGATGGACAAAGCTTGGGAACTGATCGAAGAAGTTGAAGAACTTGGGGGAATGGCAAAAGCCATTGAAACCGGCTTGCCGAAAATGCGCATCGAAGAAGCGGCGGCCAAAAAACAGGCCCAAATCGATTCCAATGAAGAAGTGATCATTGGGGTGAACCGTTATCGCTTGGATGAAGAAGACCCGATTGATATTTTGAATATCGACAACACCATGGTCCGCAAAAAACAAATCGAACGAATCGAACGCATGAAAGCGGATCGCGACGACGAAAAAGTTAGGGCAGCTCTGCAGCGTTTGACCGAAGCAGCCAAAACCGGTGAAGCGAATATTCTTACATGTGCAGTGGATGCTGCAAGAGAACGCGCGACGCTCGGGGAAATTTCAGATGCCATCGAAGAAGCTTCCGGCAGACATAAGGCGGTGATCCGTTCCGTGAGTGGAATCTACAGTTCGAACTTCTCAAATCAACAGGAAATGCAGATTGTCAAAGATATGACAGTGGACTTCATGGAAAACGAAGGAAGGCGTCCACGGATCCTTATTGCGAAAATGGGTCAGGATGGCCATGACCGCGGCGCGAAAGTTATCGCGACGGCGTTTGCAGATCTTGGCTTTGATGTGGATATCGGCCCCTTATTCCAGACTCCTGCAGAAACCGCGCAACAAGCGGCGGAAAATGACGTTCATGTGATTGGAGTTTCTTCACTGGCTGCAGGTCATATGACACTTGTTCCGGATTTGGCAGCTGAATTGAAGAAAATTGGACGAGAAGATATTTTGATTGTCGTGGGAGGCGTCATTCCTGCCCAGGACTATGAATTTTTGCGGAACAATGGCGCCAGCGCAATATTCGGACCCGGTACGGTCATTCCAGTGGCGGCTCAAAAAGTGATTGAAGAAATTTATGTGCGCCTTGGCTATGAGGAAGTGGCTGACTGATGGATGGCGAAAAGAGCTCTAGAAAAGTAATGGACGGAGTCAAGTCCGCACATGACGGTATGACAGCTCTTCCCCGCAGGAAGTT
The DNA here is from genome assembly GCA_035461045.1 of Planococcus sp. (in: firmicutes). Classification (GTDB taxonomy): domain Bacteria; phylum Bacillota; class Bacilli; order Bacillales_A; family Planococcaceae; genus Planococcus. The sequence goes on along the minus strand of DATHVY010000205.1, from coordinate 2,972 downwards.
CAGGAAAACGCAGCAGATTTCGATGAAAACAGAAGAGATTGCCGAAGGGGTCCGAAACGGTTCGCGTCTGCATCTTGGCAAGGCGATCACGTTGCTCGAAAGTGCCAATCCTGAGCATAAAGCCAAGGGCCAGGAATTATTGAACCAGCTGCTGCCGCATACCGGCAACAGCATCCGGCTCGGCATCACCGGCGTCCCGGGCGCAGGAAAAAGCACGTTTATCGAGACGTTTGGAGAAATGCTGACTGCACGTGGCCATCGGGTGGCAGTGTTGGCTATCGACCCCAGTTCATCTGTAACAGGCGGCAGCATTCTCGGTGATAAAACCCGGATGGAAGAGCTTGCACGCAATCCGTTGGCCTTTATCCGTCCATCTCCGACTGCCGGAACACTTGGCGGAGTCCATAAAAAAACCCGGGAAACGATGTTGTTGTGCGAAGCGGCAGGCTATGATGTGATTCTGGTTGAAACTGTGGGCGTTGGCCAAAGCGAAACGCTGGTCAGGGGCATGGTGGACATGTTTCTGCTGCTCGTTCTGACCGGTGCGGGAGATGAGTTGCAGGGCATGAAAAAAGGCATTCTCGAACTTGCAGACGCCATTGTCGTCCATAAAGCGGACCGCGATAACGAAGAGCGTGCCTAAAAAACAGTGGCTCAATACAAGCAAATGCGTCATTTTCTGCAGCCTGCGACAGAGGGGTGGACCACGCGGCCACTGGCAGCCTCATCCTTGGAAAATCGCGGCATCGATGAAATCTGGTCAATGGTGGAAGAATTCCAGGAAACCGGACAAAGCTCCGGACACTGGAAGCGCCGGAGACAAAACCAGACGAAAGACTGGTTCCGCTCGATGATCACCGATGAACTGCACAGCCGGTTTTACGATGACCCTGGGCGCCGCGAAAAAGTCATTGCACTGGAAAATGCTGTTCTGGAAGAACAACTGACGGTTTCTCAGGCAATCGCTGAATTGTTTGAGTAAGCTCCTTTGCAAGTCTTTTGACCACCTGCTATTATTAATGAAGGAACAAATAAGGAGTGGTATTGATGAGCATGGATTTTAATTTTTTGATGAATGATATAGTAACACAAGCCCGTCAGGAAATGGTTGACGGTGGCTATAAGCAATTAGAAACAGCTGAAGATGTCAACGAAGCCTTTGCTCAAGAAGGAACCAGCCTGTTCATGATCAATTCGGTATGTGGATGTGCAGGCGGTATTGCCCGCCCTGCAGCGCTGCACGCAGTGCATTACGACAAACGCCCGGATCGCTTAGTGACGGTATTTGCTGGGCAGGACAAAGAAGCGACAGCCCAAGCGCGTATGCTGTTCGGCGATGACCATTTGCCTTCTTCTCCATCATTTGCATTGGTGAAAGATGGCAAACTTGTTGATGAAATCGGACGCCATGAAATCGAAGGGCATGATCCAATGTCGGTCATTACTCACATTCAGGCATTATTTGAACAGCATTGCAGCGAAATCTGATTTGAATGCCCCACTCAGGGGCATTTTTTCATTTGATGAAACGAGGGGAAAGGATGAAATTCAAGCGTTTTTCAATCGGCTATCGGACGATGAAAACAGCGGCAGGGGCAGCGATTGCCATATACATCGCGCAATTATTGCAGTTGGATTATTACGTATCCGCCGGCATACTGACCATACTCTGTGTTCAGCCAACCAAGAAAAAGTCGATCCGTGCAGCTTTTTCCCGTTTTGTCGCCAGTTTGATTGCCATTTTTTATGCTTTAGTGTTTCTCGAGGGCATAACCTATCATCCCGCCATTTTAGGAATATTAATACTGCTGTTTATCCCGGTGTTGGTGTCGCTGCGTTTTTCAGACGGTTTTATTTCCAGTGTGGTCATTTTACTTCATATTTACGACTCCAAAAATTTGACGATGGATTTGTTCATTAACGAACTTCTGCTGATGGCGGTCGGTTTTGGGACTGCGCTGGCGGTCAATATGTACATGCCGAGCATCGAAAAACGGCTGGATGCCTATCGGGAGGAAATTGAGTCGTTGTATTCGCGGATATTCCAGGAGCTCTCCGTTTATTTGCGTAATGGCGATTCGGCCTGGACGGGCAAAGAACTGGTGGAAGGTGCCGAACTGATCGAAAAAGCGAAGGCTTTGGCCTATCAGGACGTTGAAAACCACATCACCCGGCTGGAAAATAAATATTATCGATACTTTGATATGAGACAACAGCAATTTGAAATCATCGAACGGATTCTTCCGAAAATCACGGCTTTGCCAGTGATCGTCGGACATTCCCATCTCGTCGCCGATTTTTTGCAGGATTTGAGCGACCATGTGCATTCGGGCAACACGGCCGCACAATACATCAGCAAGCTGGATGAAGTCAAGGAACAGTTTGCGAAAATGCCGCTCCCGGAAAGCCACGAATCGTTTCTTGCAATGGCAGCTTTGTTCCAAGTCATCGAAGAGATGGAAAGCTATTTGGAAATCAAGCAATCCTATAAAGGTTTCAACAGCGAAAAACCAGCCGATGATTAATTCGGCTGGTTTTTCGCTGTTTATTTATCTCATATTATCGTTTTTGATTACAGGATTACGCTGATGCCCATCATCAAACTGGACAATAACATCAAAGCGACCATCGAGTAGACAATTACTTTTCGGATTACAGGGTTTCTCATCGGTTTCAAAACTCCTTTATGTTCATTTCAATCTCATCAAATCATAACATATTTTCAAAGGAATTTGAAGGTCTCTGCCTGGCATTTTCTAAATATTCCAAGAGAACTAGAGTTTTTCCGATCGAATCTGTACAATGAAGGAGAAGCTGAAAAAGGAAGTGAGTTCAATGAAGAAAGTTGACCATATCGGAATCGCAGTCCGTGATCTGAAAGAAGTCCTTCCCTATTATACGGAGACACTGGGCTGTCCATTAATGAAAATTGAAGAAGTCCAATCCCAAAAAGTGCGAGTGGCTTTTTTGGA
>DATHVY010000204.1:0-1533 GCA_035461045.1 Planococcus sp. (in: firmicutes) | reverse complement strand
GCCGCCTTCATGGTCGTGCCGAGACAAGAAAACAGCACATCGCCCGTTACCAGATGCTTCCACTGTTCCGGTTTTTCAAAATCGATAACATGTACCTTCAGTTTTTCGTGTTGGACGTCCAGCGAACGCCGCACGAAAATAGTCACTTCATCAAACGAATCGTCTTTCAGCAGAAGATCCAGCAGGTCTTTACCTGTCGCTCCTGTGGCGCCTATTAAATTTGCTTTCATAATCGTTCTCCCTTCTGATAATAATTCCGTTTTTTTACTCATCGATCACAAATACTCTTCCGGAATCAGGAATCACAATGACTGACATCTCTTCCTCTCCAGCAGTTCCTTTAAAATGATACGCATTGTAACTATTGAACGGATTCCAATCATCTATCCCATTAGTCAGTACTTTGCTTGTTTCCTTAATTTCAATTTGGTGCAAGGCGACTGCTTTATCCATCGCTTGCTGCTGCGTCAGGTCCGGGATGGAAAAGAACAGAAGGATTGGAAATACAGTGATGAAAATCGAATACATCACCCATCTCCGGTCCACGAGAAAAAGCCTTAACAGGAAAACATGAAGGGCCAAACATAGAATCATCATATTTAAATTCATTACGCCGCCGTAAATCTGGGAATCGACCAACAACAACAGGACGAGGCCAATCAACGATAGGATAATTCCAGGTATAAATTCTTTCACTTCCATCTCTCCTGAATTCAGTTTTGAAGTCCTTTCTTCTTACTAAAAAAGAGGGAGACAGGTTAAAATGAGTGCGTCTCTCCGTCACCGGGAATCAATAATTTAGAAGACATCCCCTTCTCTTCTCCATATTTCTTTAATTCTTCCCTGGAAAGAGCCCAGTGATTGACCGCTTCCATATGGACAGCGACAATTTCCGCATCCGGTGCAGCCTGATGCACGGCATAGACATCATCCTTCCCCATCACAAGCGAGCCGCCTTCGAGAAATTGGTTATCCCCGGCGTTTACGACAATGACTTCGGGTTTATGAGTTTCAATCACGCCTTGTACCCCGTCATACCAAACCGTGTCTCCAGCCACATACAAAGTTTTGTCATCCGGCCGCTTCAAGACCACACCGCACACCGCTCCTAAACGTTTAAGAATTTCGCCTCTTCCGTGCTCGCCTTCGGTCTTGATCAATCGAATGCCTTCGAATACCGTGTTTTCCTGAAGAACTTCTACATTCGTAAAGCCTGCACCCCGAATCTTATTCGCATCATCTTCATTTTGAGCAAACAGCTTGATGTGTTTTGGCAAGGCCTCTATGGCCGCGTCGTCCCAGTGGTCCAAATGCATGTGAGTGACAATGACCGCGTCCACATCGATCATCTCTTCGATGGAAACCGGCAACTCGACCAGTGGATTGTTTTGATCTTGCCGGGCTGAATTCGAAAAAGGCGGGTACGCTCCTTTTTCGCCTAAAAACGGATCGATCAGAAACTTCTTGCCGCCGTATTCAATTTTTATTGTGGCGTTACGGATGAGTTGAATCCTCATTTGGACAGCTCCCTTT
>DATHVY010000203.1:0-2636 GCA_035461045.1 Planococcus sp. (in: firmicutes) | reverse complement strand
GATTTCGATAAAGAGAAATTCGAAGCGAAAAAAGATCACATGCGCAAGACGGCTGAAAAATTGCAGGAGAAGTATGGAACGAATGCAGTAACCCTTCAATTGGAAGATCAGTATTACAATATGCGAGAGAAAATTGAACCGATTATGGAAATTGTGGACGCGGCTGAACAAGCGATGAAAACGCTAGGGATCGAAGCGAATATCGTACCGGTACGCGGCGGAACTGACGGCTCACAACTTTCCTACATGGGCTTGCCCACACCGAATATTTTCACCGGTGGCGAGAATTATCACGGCCAGTATGAATTTATTTCCGTTGATAACATGGAGAAAGCCACGCAAGTCATTCTCGAAATTGCCAAAACGGCAAAATAAAAAAGCGTCCTCGGACGCTTTTTTATTTTTATATGATGCTTCTTCCATTCTGGGCTAATGCGTAGTGAATGCCATGCTGCAATGTCTGGAAACAATTGAATTTTGACAGGTTCACACCAGTTTCGGTAATCGTCATGCTCATTTGGGGGGATATCCCTACCAATATTGTATCCGTACCGATCAGTGAAGCCGCCGATCCCAGCTTTTCGATCAAACTGGCCGCGTGCTCAGTGAAGTTATTATTTAAACCAGTCAAGTCCAAAACCAGGTACTTCGCTTTATGTTTCGGCAAATTCTGCAAGGTCTTTATCAGCAAATCCTCCGACCGCTCTTCATCGTAGCTCCCAAGAAGCGGAACGACCACAATTCCTTCCAGCACCGGAATAATGGGAGAAGAGATTTCCTGAATCATTGCATTCAACTCGGCCGTTTTCTCCTGCACCAGCTGTTCCAGCTGACAGATTTGCGCTGCTTCCTTTGAACGAGCCAACTTGTGAATATTGTTTTCGATGGTTTCATCGGAAGGAAAATACCGGATCACGCTTTCTTCATGGCCTTCAATCTGGTGCTTTACGATCTCAAACCAGATATTCGTCCCGAACAATCGGGTGAAAATGCCGGCATAGTGAGCCGGCAGAAAACTGCCGCCTTTATCTTTTTCCTGGGCCACATTGATTTTATGTTCCCAACTGTTTTTCAAATGGATTTCAAGGGTTTTTTCTTCAAGGTTCAGATTATGAAGTGTCGCCAGTCCCCATCCTGCTGCAACATATGTATTGGTGATCAATTTCGTAGCTGTTCCCACATCAAAATTTTCCATGCTTGTGAAGTACTCCCCGACAACCACGCCTTGGCGGAAGCCGGTCGTTTCCAATACGACCTGGGCTGCTTCTTCTCCTGAAATTTCTTCAATGGAGTCAAAAAATATCTTCATCGCCGAAGAAATCCAAAAAAGAACTGAATCTTCTCCTTCGAACAAAAAGCTTCCTTCTTCTATATCCCAATCAAATTGTAAACCTTCTATATTTAATGACGGTTTCGTTGTCATAGTGCAACTCCTTCTTCGTTGTGTTTCTATTTTATCATATCCATACGATATCACTATTAATTATAACGCATTTTGGGTGACACAAAGAACCTGACAATTTCCTGCCCCATGTTTTAAATCCCCAGAATGAAGGAATATAGAAGTTAACAAGAAAAAGAAATGAGGTGCACCAAATGACAGACAAAAAACATTTTACCGATAAAGACCGCGATGATAAAGATGGTGCTTCAATGGACAACCCCGAACAATTCAAAACGGATAAAAAAAGCATCCAGGAGATGTTCCAGGAAGAGCAAACCGTCGATTCCATTCCACTGGAAGATTTAAAGCAGGAACAAAAGGAAGAAAAGGACCCTCGCGGCACCAAAAAGAATTCTTCAAGCGAAGAGAAATTTCCTGATTGACCTTCCTTGCAACTAGGTGATTGATTAATTAAAAAATATATAGTAAATGGAGTGATTTGATGGCACAAGAAGAGCTGAAAAAAACCGCGTTGAACATTTTAGAGAAAAGTTATGTGGGGACACTGGCAACTGTAAAAGACAATAAGCCGCATTCCCGCTACATGACTTTTTTCAATGAAGATTTCACCCTCTATACTGCAACAAGCAAAGAAACACAAAAAGTTGATGAGCTGCAAGCCAACCCAAATGCTCACGTTTTGATTGGTTATGACGGTGAAGGAATCGGGGACGAGTTCCTCGAAATCGAAGGCCAAATGTCTGCGCATGATGATCAGCCAACCATCGACAAAGTTTGGAATGAACACTTGGAAGGCTGGTTTTCCGGACCCGACGACCCGAACCTGCTGATCATTTCCATCAAACCGACACGCGTGCGTGTGATGAACAGAAAAGGCAAAAAACCGCAATCAATCGAAATATAAACACAAAAAAACGATCCGGATTAACGGATCGTTTTTTTGTGTTTAGCGGGCGCTTTCGCTTTTCTCTGTCTAGACTCCAACGGCCAACTCCTCGGGTCATAAGACAACCTAGCTGCGCGGCCAAAGCCACTTCGCTAGTCTGTCTTATGCCTGTCGGAGCTGAACGGCCGTTTCCGCTTTTCTTTCTGTCCAGACTCCAGCGGCCAGCCCCTCGAGTCGCTTCGGACTTGCCGGTAATGGCAAAGAACGCCATTACCTTCAAGCCCTCCAGCGCTTGTCGGAGCTGAACGGGCGCTTGCGCTTTTCTTTCTATGTCTTCAAAATTTC
>DATHVY010000202.1:0-4058 GCA_035461045.1 Planococcus sp. (in: firmicutes) | reverse complement strand
GCTGTAGATGACATCAGCTTTACTGTTTATGAAGGTGAAACTGTCAGTATCGTTGGAGAATCCGGTTGCGGTAAATCCACAACAGGACGCGCCATCTTGCGCCTCGAGGAACCTACAGAAGGTGTTGTGGAGTTCAATGGGGTGAATTTGGCCAGCTTATCAAAACGCGAAATGCGGAAATACCGAAAAGATCTGCAGATTATTTTCCAGGACCCTTACGCATCCATCAATCCTCGTCAGACGGTGTCGTCTGTATTGACGGAAGCGATGGAAATCCAAAACGTTCTGCCTGCCAATAAGCGGCGGGCACGCGTGGAAGAACTGCTGGAAACGGTCGGTTTATTACCTTACCAGGCAGATCGTTTCCCGCATGAGTTTTCAGGCGGACAACGTCAGCGTATCGGAATCGCCCGCGCATTATCGGTCGACCCGAAACTAATCATCTGTGACGAAGCGGTATCTGCTTTGGATGTATCCATCCAGGCGCAAGTACTGAACTTGCTGGAAGAATTGCAGGAAGAATATAATTTAACGTATTTGTTCATCTCACATGACCTTGGAGTGGTTCGCCACATTTCCGATCGCATCATTGTTATGTATCTTGGAAAAATCGCCGAAATCGGCGATAAGAAAAGTTTGTTTGAAAATCCGAAACACCCTTATACAAAAGCGTTGTTGTCTGCAATTCCCGTTCCGGATCCGGACGCGAAAAAAGACCGCATCGTACTCAAAGGCGATGTTCCTTCTCCGATTGATCCGCCTACTGGCTGCCGTTTCCATACGCGCTGTCCGTTTGCGACTGATAAATGTGTCAACGAAGAACCGGTTCTCAGAACTGCAGAAGGCATGGCAGAAGGCCACCAGGCTTCTTGCCATTACATCGAAGAAATCGCTTCCGGTGAAAAACAAGCGAAATACTGATCTTTTCTTCTGGGAAGCTTAAGCTTCCCAGGAGTTTTTTTATTTTACGTATTCTCTCTCTTTTTCACTAAAACTGTTGACACCAATTAACAATCTGTGATAAATTAGTTCTTGTCTGATACGGAGGAATACCCAAGTTTGGCTGAAGGGATCGGTCTTGAAAACCGACAGGGGAGTCAAATCCCGCGGGGGTTCGAATCCCTCTTCCTCCTCCATTTTTTGAATTTACACGCGCATATAAATTCGAGATTGGATTCGTTACGAAAGTAACGAATTTTTTAAAACCCATGTCAGTCAGAAAATTTTGACTGTAACCTTTTATCTTATCGATAGCCAAAGGCTGTCTTTTTTATTTCCCGGGAAATACTCCCTTTTGGAACCCCCAAAAAAATTCCCTGCCGAGACTTTCTCGGCAGGGAATTTTTACTTTCTTAGAACTGCAGTTTGTTTCATGAATGAACCGATTCGCTCGAGAATCTGTTCCGAAGAGGCAGGATCTTTCAATAAATCATAGTCATTGATGTTCAAACGAAGCACCGGACAGCCGTTGAAAGAATTAATCCAACTTTCATAGCGCTCATGCATTTCGATCCAATATTCAACAGGCGTCTGTTGTTCCATCAGGCGCCCTCTTTCCTGAATGCGGGCAAGAATATCATCGATTGTTCCTTCCAGATAAATCAACAGGTCGGGATGTGGGAAATAAGGAGTCATCACCATCGCTTCAAACAGATTGGTGTAGGTTTCGTAATCCACATCATTCATGGTGCCCTTATCCCAATGCATTTTCGCGAAAATACCGGTATCTTCATAAATCGACCGGTCCTGGACAAAACCTCCGCCATACTCGAACATCCGCTTTTGCTCTTTAAAGCGCTCCGCCAAAAAATAGATTTGCAGATGGAAACTCCATTTTTCAAAATCATCATAAAATAGATCGAGATAAGGATTAGTATCCACCTTTTCAAAAGAAGTGCGAAACCCCAAGGAATTTGCCAAGGCGTTGGTCATCGTCGACTTCCCGACGCCTACTGTCCCAGCTATTGTAATAACAGCATCGCCAGGGATTCCGTATTTTTCTCTTAAATTCATATTAATAAACTCCTTTGTTGTAAGGTTTCGTTCACTTTTTTCTGAATCAATTGAAGATCGCCTTTATTTTGAACAAAATCGATCGCATCACCATTAAAACGGAGCACAGGAATTTCCGGATGAGCCTGCTCAAAATGCTCGATAAACGCGTGGTAATCCGCAGCCAACTGTTCCATATACTCCGGAGAAATCATTTTTTCAAATTCTCTGCCGCGCAATTGAATCCGCTTCATCAATGTATCGAGGCTGGCGTGCAAATAAATGACCATATTCGGTTTCGGCATATCCGCCGTTAATATATTATAAATAGCTTCATACTTTGCATATTCTTCTGCTGGCAACGTGCGTTTAGCAAATATGAGGTTTTTGAAGATATGATAATCCGCAACCACAGGCTCACGTCTGGAAATGAACTTTTTGTGGATATCCGTCAACTGCTTATAGCGATTGCAAAGAAAGAACATTTCGGTTTGGAAGCTCCACTCTTCAATATCTTCATAAAATTTATTTAAAAATGGGTTTTCATCAACGATTTCCTTTAGTAGTTGAAATTGATTTTGATCGGCAATGGCTTTAGTCAGAGATGTTTTGCCCACCCCGATTGGACCTTCTACCGTTATGAATGGCACCGGCATCAAAAGCCCTCCTTTGTCGTTTCTAATGTTTTACAGCGCCATTAATTTTACCATATCAAGCCATAGAAAAGTAGAACAAAAATTCTTAATCCGATGGGCTTTGCATGCTACACTGTAAAGAAGGAGCGATGCTGGATGAACGGGATGGAATTGGATCACTATTATATGCAATGTGCGATTGAAGAAGCCGAAAAAGCAGGCGCAAAAGGCGAAGTTCCCATTGGGGCACTCATTGTTTTCCGCGGAGAAATCATCGCCCGTGCACATAACTTAAGAGAAACCACACAAAACGCAGTGATGCACGCTGAATTAATGGCAATCCAGGAAGCTTGCCAGAAACTGGGCAACTGGCGCCTTGAAGAAACTACTCTTTACGTTACGTTAGAGCCTTGTCCAATGTGTGCGGGCGCCATTCTGCAATCACGGGTTCCCCGTGTTGTTTATGGAGCGCGAGATGCCAAAGCTGGGTGTGTGGATTCACTCTACCGATTGCTAAATGATGAGCGTTTTAATCATCAATGCGAGGTAAAGGAAAATGTTCTGGCTGAAGAATGCGGCCTGCTGTTGACACACTTCTTCCGCGACTTGCGGGCGAAAAAAAAGGAAAAACGGAAGTTGCTTTAAAGCAGCTTCCGTTTTTCTTCGTTTAGAAATTGTGCAATCAAATGATTGATGATCGTGGATTGTTCATGGTGCACCCAATGGGTAGATTCTCCAATCATCGCCAGGTTGCCATCTTCGCAAAACTTTAAACTTTCCTTCGCCAGTTCTTTGGAAAGAAGCTGGTCTCCCAACCCCCAGAGTATGCGAACAGGGACCTGGATCAACCCTCCAGGAGTCTGAGTTATGCTTCCTTTCCTTAACGCTCTGTACCAATTAAGCATACCTGTAAGCGCCCCGGGCTGAAGCCACGCTTCTTTAAACTTCTCCAATTCTTCTTCCGGAATAGAATCCGGTTTGCCAGCATGGGCAATCGCCTTTTTCATGTAATTGAATTCGTCTGCGGACAAGACTTGTTCCGGAAAATCCGGCAATTGAAAGAATGCCATATATGAACTTCTCACCCATTGCAGCGGATTGCGCAGCATGACCCGCGGCATCGCTTTTGGATGCGGAACATTGATGGCAATCAGTTTTTCCACATATTCCGGCTTGGTGGCTGCCAAATGCCAAGCAACGGATCCTCCCCAATCATGGCCAATGATAATCGCTTTCTTTTTACCGAAGTGATTGATCAATCCGATGATATCGTCCCGCAGAATGTTCAAGGTATAGTCCTCGATCGCTTCCGGCTTGTCGCTCAGATTATAGCCGCGCTGATCTGGCGCAATCACCCGGTAGCCCATCGACGCCAGCGGTTCGATTTGATGCTTCCACCCGTACCAGAATTCCGGAAACCCGTGAAGCAAA
>DATHVY010000201.1:0-8471 GCA_035461045.1 Planococcus sp. (in: firmicutes) | reverse complement strand
GCTCCCGCTTGTGCGAACTGCGATTCTGGAAGAATTTCCGGAATTGGAAGATGCACTTCTTCAATTGGCAGGGAAAATTGATGAGCCGACCATGCAAGCCATGAATGCCCAAGTGGATAACGACGGACAAATGGTCGAAGTAGTGGCTGGGGAATTCTTGCAACAGGCCGGATTGAAGGATTCAGAGTGAAAAAGTAACGCTAAAAATGAGAAGGCCGATTCCTTGAATCGGCTTTTTTCATTGGATAAAACGAGAAGTATGCAGGAGATGAAGCTTTAGATGTTAAGGAACTGTGTCAGGGAAACGGGAACAATGGTTCAAACACATTGATTCTGCAGGAACTCACTTGTATAATAGGGAATAATTATTTAGTATAAAGAATAATTACTCATTAGTGTATTGTATAAGAAGATACAGCGAAAAGGGAGAGACTCATTTGCAGCTTACAACTTTAGAAAACAACTTGAAACAACAATCAGCTCACGAATACATTACATCCACCCATAAAAAACTTAAAGACCGTAATCCCGGTGAGTCGGAGTTTTTACAAGCGACTTGGGAGGTCTTTTCTTCTTTGCAGCCGGTTTTTGAACAACATCCCGAATATATCCAGGAAGGAATTTTGGAACGGATTTCAGAACCGGAACGTTTTATCGCTTTTCGAGTTACGTGGGAAGACGACAACGGCCATGTACATGTGAATCGCGGCTACAGAGTCCAGTTCAATAGTACGCTCGGGCCATTCAAAGGCGGTCTCCGTTTTCATCCTTCTCTTACCGCTAGTGTGGTGAAATTCCTCGGTTTTGAGCAAATATTCAAAAATGCCTTGACCGGTTTGCCGATAGGCGGCGGGAAAGGCGGCTCTGATTTTGACCCGAAAGGACGTTCGGACCGTGAAATCATGCGGTTTTGCCAGAGTTTCATGACCGAGCTGAGTCGGCATATCGGCCCTGACATTGACGTGCCGGCCGGGGATATTGGTGTGGGGAAAAGGGAAATCGGCTATTTGTTCGGCCAATACAAACGAATACGGAATGCTTCCGAAGCCGGTGTCTTTACCGGTAAGAACCCTGAAAACGGTGGGAGTTTGATCCGAAAGGAAGCCACGGGATATGGCACGGTTTATTTCGTGGAAGAAATGTTGAGAGGGCAAGGGAACTCATTCGCTGGCAGTAAAGTCATCGTTTCCGGTTCCGGGAATGTATCGATTTATGCTATGGAAAAAGCGGTTGAATTTGGTGCGACCGTTATTGCCTGCAGTGATTCGGAAGGCTATATTTACGATCCGGAAGGCATCGATGTGGAAACCGTGAAACAGTTAAAGGAAGTGGAAAGAGAAAGAATCTACAACTACCTTGAACATCATCCGAATGCCCGATACGGAAAAGATAAATCAGAAATTTGGACCATCCCTTGTGATATCGCGCTTCCTTGTGCGACGCAAAATGAAATTGATCGGACCAGCGCTTCAGCATTGGTTGATAATGGAGTAAAGGCAGTCGGAGAAGGTGCTAATATGCCATGTGACGATGATGCTATACGTGTGTTGGCACATAATGGGGTATTATTCGCACCGGCAAAAGCCGCCAATGCCGGGGGTGTAGCTGTCTCTGCCATGGAAATGTCCCAGAACAGCATGCGCTATTCCTGGTCGGCTGAAGAAGTCGATGAAAAACTTTACCAAGTCATGAAAATGATTTATAAGAATTGCATGGAAACCGCAGAGAAATACGGCTCGCCGGGCGATCTGGTTGTTGGTGCGAATATCGCCGGCTTTAAAAAAGTCGCAGATGCAATGGTCAGCAACGGACTGAATTAGGCCCATGCAAATGAAAAGTCATCACTCGAGAGGTTTTATTCCTCGAGTGATGACTTTCTTTTTGTCTATATCGCTTCTGCTTTCTTTTCCTGGGTCTCGTGGCTAAACTAAAACCCGGTTACGCAAATAAACTCCTAATATCGCAAACAAATCAGCAATATCGCAAATAAATCCTGAATATCGCAAATAAACTCGTCAGGATCGCAAACAAATATAGGGGATTCCATTCTTGTCAGCGAAATCTCTTTGAACCCATTCAGATTTTGCAATTACATGGTATAATTCGGTTAATAAAACGAATTTTCTGACAAGTGGGAGTTGAGCAGAAATGAAACAGGTGTTATTTGTCTTGCTGGATGAGTTTGCGGATTGGGAAGCGGCTTCTCTCGCGGCGGCGTTAAATGCGGAGCCGGAAGGGAATGGGCAGAGATTCGAAGTGAAGACCGTGTCGTTGACGACGGATCCGATCCGGTCGATTGGCGGCTTCACTGTCCTGCCGGATTTTGCCATTGATGAGGCGCCGGATGAATTTGCAGGACTGGTTTTGATTGGTGGCAATTCGTGGAGAAAAGAGGAAAGCCGGCAGGTGCTAAAGCTTGTTGAAAGGGCGATGGAGCGGAAAGTGGTGGTCGCGGCGATTTGTGACGCCACGGTCTTTTTGGGTATGAATGGATTACTTAATATGTTGCCGCATACAAGCAATTTTCTGGATGAATTGAAGGAAGTCGCGGGCAGTGAATATACCGGTGAAACCTTATACACCCACGAGCAGGCGGTCCGAAGCGGCACGCTCATCACCGCCAATGGTTCAGCCTATCTGGAGTTCGGAAAAGCGGTGATGGAAGCATTGCAGTCCGCGCCTCAAGAAGAAATTGATGAATGGTACAGTTTTTACAAACAAGGCTTTCACGAATTCATGAAAACAAAAGATGCCGAAACCTGAGTGCTGCCGCAGCGAAACACAAAGAACCCCCAGCGAAAAGTCTAGATACTTTCGCTGGGGGTTTTCAATTGTTTTTATTCCATCCAATCCGGACGGTGGAACCCTTGGAAATCCGCTTCGATCACTTCGTTGAAGCGGTCTGACTCGATTGCGGCGATGATGTCCTGAACATATTCGGCGTCGAGATTTTCCGTTTCGACGACGACTCGGTTGATGATGTGCTCCGGCAATTCATCCAGCGCCAAAGCGGTCGTCAAATCGATGCCGGCAGAAATCGCGAAGTTGCCGTTGATTGCCGCGAGGTCTACAGAATCCAGTGTGCGCGGTAACTGAGCCGCTTCAATCGGCTGGAACTCCAGGTTTTTCGGGTTGCTCGTGATGTCTTGTTCGGAAACACGCAATGGATCCACATCCTCATCAAACTCGATCAAGCCATTGTCCCGCAGGACCGTCAAGCCGCGCGACAGATTCGTCGGATCGTTGGCAAGAGCGACGGTGCTGCCATCTTCAATTTCCTCAAGCGATTGAAATTGGTTGGAATAAAGGCCGATGGGTGCTGTGGGAACGGTGATCACACTGGAAAGATCCATGTTGTTTTCCGATGCGAATGCCTCCATATACACTTCATGCTGGAACAGGTTGGCATCGAGAGAGCCGTTTGAGAGGGCAATATTCGGCTGGACGTAATCCGTGAATTCGGTGATGTTGACCGTATATCCTTGTTCTTCGAGCACGGGCTTCACACCTTTTTCCAGCATTTCGCTGTAAGGGATGGTAGCTCCGAGGTTTAACTCTTTTTTCTCGTCGCCGGCAGCGGAACTTTGATCCGAGCCACAAGCCGCCAATGTGCCGGCGGTGAGTAGGGCTAATAACGTAAATGGGATTTTTTTCATCTTTTTTCCTCCAATGTTTGGGACGGTTTATCGGTCCGTTCGATGATTTTATTTTGCAGGCTGGTACGTATGGCGGAATGAGCTGGCCGGATGATCTTCCGGCAATAGGCTGCCGCCTTGCGGAAACAGTTTCTCGCGCAATGAGCCTTCGGCGTATTCGGTTTTATAAAGTCCTCTCTCCTGCAAAACTGGAATGACCAGATCGATAAAGTCTTCCAGATCACCCGGCGTGACGAGGTGGTTCAAGTTAAAGCCGTCGACACCTGACTCTTCGAACTGGAGCTGGATTGCATCTGCGACCTGCTCGGGATTGCCGACGATAAAGGTTCCGCGGTCGATCGATTCAAAGCGGTTGAGCACTTCGCCGACCGTTTGCGGTTTCGGTGCATCTTTTGTCAGCAGAGACGCTTTATACTGGCCGCCTTCGGTTCCTTTCGTATAGCCGAACGGCGCATCTGGATCCTGCCCCTCATATTCCGCGATATCATAGCCGCTGGCACCGAACTGCGCTTTTGCCGCGTCGGCACTCCAAAGTTCGTTGTATTCCGCAAATTTCTTTTCTGCAAGTTCCGTCGTTTCCGCGACCACCACGCTTAAGAAGGAAATGATTTTAATGGTGTCCGGATTTCGGCCGTGCTTTTTCGCGCGTTCCCGGATATCATCGGCGTAATAGCGGATGCGCTGCGGCGTCGGGCCACCCACAAAGATGCATTCCGCATGGCGTGCCGCAAATTCCCGGCCTTTTTCCGAAGTGCCGGCCTGGTAAAGAACTGGTGTCCGCTGCACAGAAGGTTCACTAAGATGGGGGCCTTCCACTTGGAAGTAGCGCCCTTTATGATTGATCTCGTGCACTTTGTCCGGATCGATCAGCGTTTTTTGTGCTATATCTTCCACAACGGCGTTATCTTCCCAACTTTGTTCCCACAGTTTATACGATACTTCCAAATATTCGTCTGCAATGTCATAGCGTTCATCGTGTTTGATCATGTCCTGCAGGCCGAAATTGCGCGCAGCGTTGGGCAGGTATGATGTGACGACATTCCAGGCGATTCTGCCATTCGTCAAATGATCGAGTGTGGAAAACCGGCGGGCGTTTCCAAAAGGTGCTTCGTACGTCGTGCTCACTGTTACTGCAAATGAAAGGTGTTCGGTGACACTGGCCATTGCAGAAACCAGCAGGGCCGGATCGTTGAGCGGCACTTGGAGGCCGTCGCGGATGGAGGGAGCTTTCTTTTGTTGGTAAACATCATAGATGCCGAGCACATCGGCAAAGAATACCGCATCAAACTTTCCTTTTTCCAATAGCTTGGCAAGGCTGATCCAGTAGTTCAAATCTTTGTATCCCCGGTGCCGCTTACTGTCTTCATGTTTCCAAAGACCGTGGGAATTATGCATGGCGCTGTTCATCTCAAAGGCGTTTAATATGATCTGTTTACTCAACTTGTATTCCTCCTTCAATTTTTCAGGCAATAGAAAAAACCTCTTCATAGAAAAGAAGAGGTTGATATCATGCGCAGGCATAATGCTCTTCTTATCTTTCAAGCGCAGGGCTTGCTGGATTTGGCACAGTACAGTTACGTCTGTTGCCGAAGCTTCACAGGGCCAGTCCCTCCGCTTCTCTTGATAAGAAAATCTTTATGAAATTAGTTCTCAATATACAACAGGGAAATGGGGGTGTCAACGATTAGTTTGAAAATTTAATTTAATTTGACTTCAAGGGCACAAACCTTTAGAGTGATTTATTAACAAACGAATAGCTAGAATTCTTATCTAGAGTCAGGGGAGGAACTGGTCCATTGATCCTGCAGCAACCGCTGATCCGGATGGATAGCAGTGCTAATTCCAGCAGAAGCGCACTGGCGTTTCTGGCAGATGAGAGAGTTTCAGTTCGACAGCCGGAGCCCTCTTCTATTTTAAGAGGGCTCTTTTCTATTGAGCCGACAACCAAAAAAGGGAGGAAAATAGTATGAGCTACACAGAAACAGTTCTTCAATCGGCGGTTCAACAGGATTTGTTAGAAAAAGCTGAGCAATTGGCGGCGGGGTTCGGGGAGCGTGCAGAACAGCTCGACCGGGAAGGAAGCTTTCCATATGAAAACTTCGATGATTTGAAAGAAGCGGGTTTCCTGGCCTTGACGGTGCCAACAGAGTACGGGGGAAAAGGAATTGGGTTATCGGAATTCCTGCAGATCCAGGAGCGGTTAGCACAAGGGGACGCTCCGACTGCTTTGTCTTTCGGCTGGCAACTCGGCGTGATTCTTGAAGCCGGAGAAACAAGACATTGGAAAGAAAGCAGCTTTGCGAGACTGTGCGACCTGGTTGTGAAAGACAAAGCTTTGATCAATGTGGCACAAACAGAACGAGCCACAGGAAGCGCTTCGCGCGGCACGGTTCCTACAACGACCGCAACAAAAGAAGGCAGCCAGTGGCGGATCAATGGCGGCAAATCGTTTACTTCCATGGCGATTGCCCTGGATTACTCGATTGTGACCGCAAACGTCAACGGATCTGGCAAACGCGGGTTTTTCCTGGTGGATCATAAGCTGCCAGGAGTTTCTGTCAAAGAAACGTGGGATAGCATGTCGATGAGAGGGACGAAAAGCGATGATTTGCTATTGGATAACGTATTGCTGGATGGGGACGCGTTGCTGGTGGAAGAAGACGTAAAAAAACCGTTCCCGAAAGGCTGGTATTTGCAAGTGCCTGCAGTTTACTTGGGCATTGCCATTGCAGCGAGAGATTACGCTGTCCAGTTTGCGGCCGAATACAGTCCGTCAAGTCTGCCGGGACCGATTATCGAAGTGCCGGAAGTGCGGCGGAAAATCGGTGAAATGGAGCTGGAGCTGTTCAATTCTAAAGAAATATTGGGGTCTGTCGCCAAAAGATGGACGGATCACCCGGAACTGCGCGAAAGCATGGCAGGCGACTTGGCCGCCACAAAGCTGATCGTCACCAATAGCGCCAATCGGGTTGTGGACCTGGCCATGCGGATTGTCGGTGCACAAAGCCTATCGGCCAAAAACCCGCTGCAGCGCCATTTCCGCGATGTCCGTGCCGGGCTTCACAACCCGCCGACAGATGACGCAATTGTCTACAGCCTGGCAGATCTGGCGATAAGAGGATAGAAGTTCAGCCCAATGTTTTCAACCCTGCATATATTTCGATGACTTCAGGGAGTTTCATCCGTACCAGTCCGCTCGATGAAGGTGCGACGTATTCAATGATTCCGGGGATGACCGGTTCGGGTTGAACACCCCAATCGACTTTGCGTTTTTTACTGAACTCCTGATACACGCCTTTGCCGACAAAGCAGACGGCTTTTGGCTGCAATGCCATGATTTTCTCCTGCAGAATTGCGCGTCCTTCCGCATATTCCGCTTTGGAGATTTCCGCCGCTTCTTTTGTCGGGCGGGCGACGATGTTCGTCAGTCCATAACCGTACGCCAACAACTGGCTGTCCTCTTCGGGCGCCAGTTTTCTTGGCGTCAATCCGGATTCATGAAGGATTTTCCAGAACCGGTTGGTCGGGTTCGCGAAATGGTGTCCGGTTTCGGAAGAGCGGATGCTCGGGTTAAAGCCGACAAATAGGATCTTCATGTCCGGCTGTAAATGATCGTCTACTGGTGTTAAAGGCTCCATGTGCTGACTCCTCCAATTGAAATTTGTAGTTTCAGTATAACATTCACCCATTGGATACGAACTGGAAGAAATGTATAATGGAGAATAAGACTTATCAATTTGCTAACTCAAGATTGGAGGCATACAAATGCCGAAATGTGAAAATTGTGACCATCAATGGGGCTGGGCCGATTCTATGAAAGTTAGCATGATGTACTATAGCGGCAAGACATGTTCCAATTGCGGAAAAAAACAATTTATCTCTCCATCAACCCGCAAAACCCAATGGTACGTTTACTTCATTTTACTTATTCTTATCCTCTTCATCCGGCCATTATTCGATATTTCCGTCACGACCAATGTTCTGATCACCACCCCGATCATTATGATCATGATCTTTTCCATGCCGTATACGATTCAGCTGGCCAGTGAACATAAGCCGCTTTGGTGATGAAAGCTCAAGCCACTAATCGAAAGGATGCTTTGGAATGCCAGTTTGCCAGAATTGCAGGGAGCAGTGGAGCTGGAAACAATCGATCCGAAATTCGTTCACTTTGGACCATGGGTTGAAATGCCCCAATTGTGAAAGGAAACAGTTTCTAACCAAAAGAGCGAGAAAAAGAATGATTTTATTCGCCTTGTATCCTTCGCTAGTAATGTTGCTTTCACTCGTGTTCGATATTTCTTCCATCCTCGTGCTGGTTGCATTGATGGCAGGTGGGTTTTTGATCCTGCTGGGTATTTATCCGTTCTTAGTGGAACTGTCTAACGATGAAGAAGCACTATGGTAGCGTGGAATTCCGTTAAAAAGAAACAGACCCCCTCTTGAGTATTTCAAGAGGGGGTCTGTTTCTTTTTATGGACTGATTTAACTTCAATAATTTTTCATTTGGAGACTGCAAGAAGGTCAAGCCAACGCTGTATTTACGAGGATAAAAAATATTAATAATTGATGAAAAAAATGTCGGATTCAGGTTTTTTATTGACCAGAGCGGTTATATAAAAAGAAATCTTATGAGGGGGAGATAACCAAAGAAGTGTTTTTTTTCACAATCTATTGTTGCGTTCCTGCTGGACTCTGCTAGAATGGCTACTTGTAAATTATTTTTATTTCAAAAGAATTATTGCCGGAATATGGAAATGAATAAAATTTTAGAGTGCTTAGGGCATCTTCGAAGTAAATCATTATTTGATTGGG
>DATHVY010000200.1:0-2927 GCA_035461045.1 Planococcus sp. (in: firmicutes) | reverse complement strand
CACGTATCTCAGCAACAAAAAGCCGGCCTGGATTTTCCAGGTCGGCTTTCTTTAGTAACGCCCGTTAGAGTTGTAGGGGCGCTTCCGCTTTTCTTATTGTCCAGCTCCGTCGGCCAGATTCTCGAGTCATAAGCCACTCTGACTGTGCGGCTGAAAGCATGCCGCTTCGCCCCTTCGTCTTATGCTTGTCGAATCTATACGGCCGCCTCCGCTTTTCTTATTGTCTAGCTCCAGCGGCTAGTCCCTCGGGTCTTAAGTCAGCCCATTCCGGAAATCAGGATTTCCTGCATGTTCTGCCTTAAGCCTGTCGGGACTGGACAGCCGCCTCTGCTTTTTTTATTTCACCCAACCAAGTATCATCTCACGAATCAGCTTGCTGGCGGTGTTTGCAGTTTGGTCGGAATGGTCGTAGACGGGAGCGAGTTCGACCAGGTCGAAGCCGACGACATTGACGCCTGACGCTGCAATCGCGTGGATGGAAGCCAGCAGTTCGCGTGACGTGATGCCGCCTGCGTCGACGGTTCCAGTTCCTGGTGCATGTGCCGGATCCAGGACGTCCAGATCGATCGTCACATAGACATTACGCCCTTCAAGTGTCGGCAGGACTTCTTTCAACGGTTCCAGCACTTCGAATTTGGAAATGTGCATGCCTTGCTCTTTTGCCCACTCGAATTCTTCTTTCATTCCGGAACGGATGCCGAATGAATAAACGTTCTTCGGTCCGATGAGGTCTGCGATTTTGCGGATCGGCGTCGAATGTGAATATTCCTCGCCTTCGTAGTTTTCACGCAGGTCGGTGTGCGCATCAAAATGGATGATGGCCAAATCGTCGTATTTGCTCGCGACCGCTCTCATGACCGGCAGCGACACGAGGTGCTCCCCGCCCATGCCCATCGGAATTTTGTTGTCCGCCAAAAGCGTGTGGACGTAGGTTTCGATTTCGATCAGGCTTTTTTCCGGATTGCCGAATGGCAACGGGATATCGCCGGCATCGAAAAACCTTACGTCTTCCAGTTCGCGGTCAAGGTAGGGGCTGTATTCTTCCAGCCCGATTGACACTTCACGGATTTTATTCGGGCCGAAACGAGAGCCCGGACGGTAGCTCACGGTCCAGTCCATCGGCATGCCGTATAGCACTGCTTTCGATTCTTCATAGCTCGGGTGGCTTTTGATGAACACTTTGCCTGAATAGGTTTCGTCGAATCTCATCGCTTATTCCCCCGTTAGGTCTTTCACGAATTTCGGTAATACGAATGCTGCGTTGTGAAGCTCTTTTGTGTAGTATTTTGTTTCGATTTCATGGAATCGCTCGGCCGGCACATCCAATGGGTCGTGTTTTTTCGAACCGATCGTGAATGCCCAAAGACCGCTCGGGTAGGTCGGGATGTTCGCCAGATACAATTTGGTGATCGGGAAGATTTCCTTCACATCGCTCTGGACCTGTTTGATCAAGTCCGCTTTGAACCAAGGGTTGTCGGATTGGGCCACAAAAATGCCGTCTTCTTTCAATGCCTTGGAAATGCCGGCATAAAAGCCTTTTGAAAACAGGTTCACTGCCGGGCCGACCGGTTCAGTGGAATCCACCATGATTACATCAAATTCGTTCTCGGACTTCGCGATGTGCATGAAGCCATCTCCGACAATTACTTCCACGCGTGCATCTTCGAGACCGGATGCGATAGAAGGAAGGAATTTCTTCGAATACTCGATCACTGCGCCGTCAATGTCGACCAAAGTCGCTTTTTTAACAGATGGGTGTTTTAACACTTCGCGGATGACACCACCGTCTCCACCTCCGACAACGAGGACGTTTTCGGGATTCGGATGCGTGAACAGGGGCACGTGCGCCACCATTTCGTGATAAACGAATTCATCTTTTTCAGACGTCATGACCATGCCGTCAAGAAACAGCATATTGCCCCACTCCGCCGTTTCGGCCATTTCCAAGAATTGAAAATCCGTTTGCTCTGTGTGAAGCGTCTTGTTGATTTTCATCGTAATGCCAAAGTTCTCCGTTTGCTTTTCTGTATACCAAAATCCAGCCATCTATAATCAAGCTCCTTTTCGTTCAGAATAAATCCACTTCAAAAAGTATAAGTGTTTTTAGGGAAAGTGCAATAATTTTTTCTACATCTCTCTTTACCCTTCATTCATCCGAATATTCTTCAAAACAAAAAGGTTTTCTGTACAGGGAATCTTTCCCTTCACAGAAAACCTTTTTGGCCTGATGGCGCGGAGAAAGAGACGTGAGGCATTGGGCTTGGGTTTGTTCGCAATGGCTCACGGCACTTGCTCGCTTCTCAGGTGTCCTAGCTTTCCACTTGAAAGCTGTACTTTTATTGTACTGCGTTTTGTCAGCAACTTCAACCAGCTAATGTACCGTTTTGAAATGTCATATATTGTTCATTAATTAGATTTGAAGATCTTTGTGCAGCTGTTCTTCGCTGCGCTGCCACATTTCGGGATTGTGCCCCTTTAAATATTCCGCAAGAATCGCTTTAGACTTATCGTCCATAAAATCAACCAAGATCTTCCGTTTCATCGATTTATCCATCCGGTTCACATGATCCGCGAGTATCTTGTAGCCCCGCCGCTTTTCTCGGTTGACGACCATTTCGCAAGCTGCTACTCCGGCATAATAAGGGCCTTGTGGATTAAAGTCGATGGTGACCCAGATCAACCAGTAATTTTTGCCCCCAGCGGAATCTTCCCGGTTCGTCGTAAATTTGATGCCGCGCTCCACTTCGCTGCGAGCATGCATCGCACCGATATCGACGAATGCTTCGCCTTCTTCAATATCGATAAAAACAGGCGATACATTCTCCAACGAAAGCGAACCGATGCCGTAGCCTTTATGGCCACCCGTCGGATCATCTTTTATGATGGTGAATCCCAATTTCTGTTTCGGTTTTTGCTTTTCTTCGTTA
>DATHVY010000199.1:0-5976 GCA_035461045.1 Planococcus sp. (in: firmicutes) | reverse complement strand
GGTCGTCAATTGAATGCCTGACTCTTCCACCCATTGGCTAAGCGTTTCCAGACCTGCGGCCGTTCCATGAGGTCCCACCATCTCAATTGTGGACTTTGAAACTTCGCAAACCCCTTTTACATCCTTGGCGTTTACTTTTTCAATCCAGATGTCTGCTGTTTTGATGTTCTGATTCATAGATTTTCCCCTTTCGCCATACAGTTTTGAGGATCCCATTCGAACTTCCGGTTTCCTTTTTGTGCGGTTTCTGAGTGAAATTTATTGATGATAAACAGCCGTTCTACACTCTGCTTCCCTCTTTGCCACAAATCTTAACATGAAAAAAGAAGATGGCGGTTTCCATCTTCCTCAATAATTTACGTTTTTTAATTTCTTGAAAGCTTTGACGAATGTATTCGGGTTTGAAAATACTTTATACGTAATCACACCGCGATGGGTATGCAGGTACAGCAAATTCGCATCATCAGAAAATGATTTATAGGAAATGTCCCATACATTGGTAATACTGAAACTGGTGGTGGCGGCGTCTACCGTGTCTTCGTAAAGCTGAAGGCTGTATTCGGTTTTCACCACTTTGGTCTGACCGTCCTCGATGAACCGCTCCGTGTCAATATATGTGATCGATGACAAAACTTTTAAGCTGTCCATTTTTCGGCTTCCCTCCGCTCACTCTTGTGCTATTTAATGAATTTTACCTTAAAAATCCGCATTTTCCAAACGATTCGCGTCCAACCCTTGTTAGACGGCCCGTTCATAAGATGATACAATTTTCTAAAATCAAGGCTGAAAACAGAGGTGCTTTATGGAAAACTTTTTCAGTTCTTCTCCCGCACAAAATTTTGAAATCTTTTCTGCGAGCCATCTGATGGCGGTTTCTTTTGCAATTCTCGCAGCAGTTTTTCTTTTTATCGCTAAGAATAGATTTCGGGACTCGCTTCCTCTTTTTCAAGCGCTGCGCTGGGGTCTTTTTGCGGTTCTTATTACGTGCGAATTATCTTATCATATCTGGGCGGTTTCCGTGGATATTTGGTCGTTCCGCGGCTATATGCCATTTCATTTAAGCAGCATCGGTGCGATTACAGCAATAATCGGCTTGTTCACGTTGAATCGGACGTGGGTTCAAATCTCTTTTTTCATAGGAGTGGTCCCTGCATTTTTAACGCTCCTCACTCCAGATTTAAGATATGATTACGATCACTTAAGGTTCTGGATTTTCTTTCTTCAGCACATCGCCATTCTTTTAGCTTCTTTGTTCTTGGCATTGCATCGGCCACACTTGATCACATTCCGGTCCGTCGGCGGCGTTTATTTATTGCTGCTCCTTTATGCAGCGTTCGTCGGATTCATCATCAATCCGGCTTTGGATTCAAATTTCATGTATCTTGCAGATCGTCCCGGGTCAGATACCATGCTGGATTACTTTGGCGAAGGCTTCACTTACTACTTGAGCCTAAGCTTGACGGCTTTGGCCGTTTTCCTCGTCCAATTCTTCCTCTGGTCTAAATTTATCATAAAAAAAGAGTGATGGATTGTCTTCCATCACTCTTTTAGTCGGAGTCGAAATATTCATTTGTCAAATCTCCGTTTACGCCAATCGCCGCAGCACTTCCTTCTCCCGCAGCAATGATCAGCTGCGCCGGGACGATCAGGGAAGCGTCACCTGCCGCATAAACGTTCCAGATGTTCGTTCTGCCATAGTCGTCGGTTAAAAATCCGCCGTGCTCATTTTGCTTACAGCCCAGTTTTGTGCCGAAGGAAGTGGCATGGCTCCAGAGCGACGAAACAAATCCCCCTGTCCGGTCAATAAGGGTGCCGTCTTCCAGCCTGACGCTCCGCAATTGGCCATCCTCGCCTTCCAGTCCGGCGATCCGTTCTTCACGCACCTGGACTCCTTTTGCAACCAGCCTGGCTTTCTCCTCTTCTTCCAGCCTGCCTTCTCCGCCATTTGTAAACACTACCAAATCACGGCTCCATGTATAGACTTTTTTGGCTAAATCAAATACACCCTTATCCGCAATGATGGCGAGTGGCTGATCCCTCAATTCCCATCCGTCGCAATATGGACAATTGAATAAGCTGGTGCCGTAAAATTTTTCAATGTCCGGTATGTTCGGCTGTTCATCTTTCAGCCCTGTAGCCAAAATAATTTTGATGCTGTGATAGGTCACGCCTTCGCTCGTTGTCAATTCATAGTGCGTGTCAGTCACTCGTTTTATATCGGCTATCCGTTCTGCTTTTGTTTCGACGGAAGGATATTTGGCAATATCCTTATAGGCGAGGCGTTTGAATTCTTCTGGTTCAATGCCATCCCTCGTGATGAATCCGTGCGATGCCCTCGTCACGAGATTTCGGCCATGATCATCATCAAAAAGCAGCGTATTTCTTCTTGATCTGCCCAGCACTAGTGCTGCACTCAATCCAGCTGGACCACCACCAACAATCACGCAGTCATATATCATATTATCCCTCCTGTTGCTGTATGCTTTATCCAAAATCTTCCCGCTTATCTTTCAAAGTAAACAATTAGGAAGAACAATTTCCGAAAATTTGATATATTGATAGCAACCAGAATATCTTTCAATTGAACAATGAGTATACCACTATCGAATTGGAGGACGGACTAATGACCGTGATGAGTGTAACACCGGTAATCGGAAGCGATCAAAGCCATGAGTATTCCTATGAAAAAGCTGAGGAAATCGAATTGTTTGAAAAAGCGATTGAAAACGCTGCGTTTCATACAGGACCTGTAACTGCCTTGGCTCCTGATTACAGGGTGACGGTACTGGGCGACAACGGCGAACAACAGCATTACCTCGTTTGGCTAAGCCTGTCCGGCAGATGCCAACAGATTCCAGGAGAAAAGCCCGGAGTTTATCTAATGAGAGACGAAGACACAAAAAAACTTCAGGCACTTTTCCAGGCTAGATAAGTTTAGGCAAAATACAAAAACAGCTGGACTCCATGTTTGGAGTCCAGCTGTTTTTAATTTTACGAGAGACAATTATTCTCTTTACCCAGAAATAATTTCAGTTAATGCTTCGATGAAAATACCGTTTTCTTCTTCGGTTCCCACCGAGACTCTTATAAACTCGGGAAGTCCCCACGTTTTGCCATAGCGGACAATAAGTCCTTTTTTCATTAATTCCTGATAAATTCTTTCTCCTTCCGGCCCAACTTGGACCAGAACGAAGTTTGCCATGCTTTTTGTATAGTTCATGCCCAGATTTTCAAAGGCTCCATACAATTTATCACGGCCCGATTCATTGGCTTCCTGAGAAGCGCTGACATGCTCCGTATCAGCGATGGCTGCCGTAGCGGCTATTTGAGCGAGTGTGTTCACATTGAATGGCTCTTTTACTTTCAGGATCGCCTGAATAATAGATTCTGGCGCAATTCCAAATCCGACACGGACTCCGGCGATGCCATATATTTTCGAGAATGTCTGCAAAGCTAAAACCGGATAGCCGGAGTCGACGAATTCAATGCCGTCCGTATAGTCTTCCGCAGTAGCAAAATGGCTGTAGGCCGCATCAAAGACCACTAAGACATTTTTGACCGAATCCAATAGCTTTTTCACATCATTTTTGTTCATGTATGTGCCCGTCGGATTGTTCGGTGTACAAATATAAATGATTTTCGTCCTTTCCGTAACTGCCGCAATCATTGCATCCACGTCAAATTGAAAATTCTCTTTAAATGGTACGGGCACAACGGAAGCTCCCATAATGTGCGCTCCAAAATCGTATTCACTGAATGAAGGCGAAGGAACTACGATTTCATCCCCTGCTTCCAAGAAGGCTTCCGATATCAGCGTGATCAACTCATCCGCTCCATTGGTGGTGATGACTTGCCCAGGGCGGACTTGATATTCATTGGCAATCGCCTTCTTCAAGGCTGTTGCATCAGCATCCGGATACCGGTTGAGCCCCGAGAGTCCCGTCTTGATCGCTTCTACCGCTTTTGGGGATGGGCCAAGAGGGTTTTCATTGGACGCCAATTTGATGACTCTGTCCAAGCCTAATTCCTTCTGCACTTCCCAAATCGGTTTGCCTGGCGAATAAGGCTGGATATTGTCCAATGTTTTTCTCGGTTTGATATTGTTAGTTTCCGTCATGCTCATTCCTCCATTAATCATATTGATAGTATAGACAATAACACAACAGCCATACACTTTCTTCAATAATTATACCAATGCCTATGAGCAAATCAATTCGAACCCTCTGTCGGCAGTTTGTCACAGATCGGCCAGTTCGC
Organism: Planococcus sp. (in: firmicutes); assembly: GCA_035461045.1. GTDB lineage: Bacteria > Bacillota > Bacilli > Bacillales_A > Planococcaceae > Planococcus. The sequence continues at coordinate 1,719 of DATHVY010000199.1, read as the reverse complement.
ACATTCAATTGTTTGTATCGCCGTTTGAAATATGCTTTACTGAAACGAGACAACATTGAAGAGGAGTTTTATGATGATTAAGAAGATGAAATTTGCTTTTGCGCCCTTTCTGCTGCTTTTTGTGTTAGGTGCTTGTTCTGATAATGAAGATACTGCAACTGATGACGCAAATGCTCCAGAAACGACTGAAGAATCAGCTGAAAATGCTGAACAGTCCACTGAGCCCGGTGAAGAAGGTCACGGGGAAGATGCCACAAACCTGGATCTCCCGGCAGACGACGAGTTGATCGTTGTAGTGAACGGTGAAGAATTATATGGCAATGTTTACAACAGCATCGCACGCCAGTTGGAAGCTTCTATGGCTGGACAGGGACAGGATGTAACGGATGAGGAAACTGCCGAAAGCATTAAAACCCAAACCATCGATGTAATGGTAGGGAATGCTTTGATTGTTCAGGACGCTGAGGAAAAAGGCTACGAGCCGGATGAAGAAACGCTGGATGAAAACATGGAAGAAGTAAAAGCTTCATTTGAAACGGAAGATGAGCTGAACGAAGCCTTGGAAAGAACTGGCTTTACTTTGGATGAACTGCGTTTACAGCTCCGCGAACAGATGATGTATGAAAATTACATTGCTGAAGAAATCGAAGGAACTGAAGTGGATGACGAAGAAGTTCAGACAGCTTACGACGAAATCTCCGAGTCTTCAGAAGATATCCCTCCTTTTGAAGAAATGGAAACAACGATTCGTCAGTCCCTCCAAGAGCAAAAAACTCAAGAAGCTTTGCTTGAGCGCATCGCAGAATTACGTACTGACGCTGAAATCGACCAAAAAATCTAACATCTAAAAGTAAAAACCCCCGGCCAATGATTGGCCGGGGGTTTTTTTGAGTATTACGGGAGCCTTGTTGAGCAATATTCGAGTATTTCCTGCTCTTCGTCTTCTTCAAGCGCGAATTCAAGGGTCTTTCTTGTTTCTTTGTCAATGAAATTGTAGTGGGCTAGACGTGCACCTTCTTCTTCTCTCGCTAAAATGACGCGTATTTCCAGGCCGCCCTCAGTATAAAGTTCATCTTCTTCATCAACTTCTATATTCAACAGAAATTCATAACGATCCCCAACCATAATTCCCGTCGGATCGTTTATTTTGTAAAAACTATAATCCACTATTTTCATGTGAACACCTCCGTATACTATTCTAGCTTTTTCGACCTGTTTTGGATAGGTCGAGCAGCTGAATAATTGTATTATACCCTTTCTCTCCGTTTTTCTCTCTGAAAGTTTAAAGGCAAGTAGAAAGGGAAGCCACAAGTTACAGAGAAAAAAAGGAGTGGACGATCTATGATGAAAGTTTTAGTAATCGGCGCAAACGGACAAGTCGGACAAAATGTTGTGAAAGAATTGGCAGATTCAGGCCATGAGGCAACAGCGATGGTCCGAAAAGAAGAGCAAAAAGAAAAGATGAAAACACTCGGAGCTTCGAATGTTGTACTCGCAGATCTTGAAAATGACTTCAGCCAGGCTTTCGAAGGCGTTGACGCAGTGATTTTCGCAGCTGGTTCCGGCCCTTCAACAGGGGCAGAGAAAACCTTGACAATCGATTTATGGGCCTCTATCAAAGCGGCTAAATACGCCGAAGATAAAGGCGTGAAGCGCTTTATCCAACTTGGCTCTATGGGTTCTGCAGATCCTGACTCGGGTGGCGAAGCCATGAAACCT
>DATHVY010000198.1:0-3743 GCA_035461045.1 Planococcus sp. (in: firmicutes) | reverse complement strand
ATAAGTCCCCAAGCGATAAACGCACCGATATTCGGCATGATCATTCCGCTCAAATGGCTTCCAAAACGTTGGATCCTTGCACGATTTTTGCCTTCAGCCATGCAAATCACTTCCTTCTTCAGTTTTAGTTCACCGACGCTTTTCTGCAGACAGTATGCCCTGTTTGGCGGCCGCTCCTCCTTTTGGATCTTGATAGTCATTAAGTCGTGATTTACCTAAATCCTAGCATAATAATTGCAAGCGGTGTTAATTTTATAACTGAATTTTCTGTTTTTTGTTCCCAGGAAAAAGATTCCAGCCAAAAACCAGCATGAATACTGGATTTACGCTGGTTTGAAAGGAAGGAATCATTGAGTTTTCTTTGACTTTTTATCTGCAGAGATAGCGATAAAGTAGATGATAAAGTTCATAGCCACGACGAGCACGATTACCCAATCCGGGATTGGAGGCTGAAAATAGATCGTATATAATATGAAAATCACACTCAGCAACCCAATCAACCTTGCCATATTTTTCATGGGAATAGTTCCTCTTTTCTATATTGATAGTTTAGTCTACTTTATCATAAGTCAGCTGCAATTTTTACCGCAGAAAAAACCCCGAGGCTCGAAGGCGAGTCCCGGGGTTTTCACGAATAAAATTCAGATCAATAAATTGAACAGCAATGGGTCGTTATTGAGTTCTTTATATGGAAAGCCATTTTCGCTCATGCGCTTCACGAGAGGTCCATAGTCTTCACGGTGTTGTAATTCAATACCGACCAGCACCGGTCCTTCTTCCCGGCTGGTGCGTTTTGTGTATTCAAAGTGAGTGATGTCGTCATCTTCTCCCAGCACTTGCTCCATAAACTTGCGGAGCGCACCTGCCCGCTGAGGAAACGTGACGATGAAATAGTGTTTCAAGCCTTCGTGGATCAGCGACTTTTCTTTGATTTCCTGCATGCGTTCAATGTCGTTGTTGCCGCCACTGATCACGCAGACAATATTTTTGCCTTTGATTTCTTCTTTATAGAAGTCCAGTGCAGCCACGGATAGAGCTCCTGCAGGTTCTGCAACGATGGCGTTTTCGTTATATAGTTCCAAAATGGCCGTACAGACCTTCCCTTCCGGCACTAGGACGATGTCATCGAGCACTTCTTTGCAGATGGCCATCGTCAGATTCCCCACTTGCTTCACCGCAGCTCCGTCGACAAATGTCTCAATGGTTTCAAGGCGCGTGACTTCACCGTGGATCAATGACTCTTTCATGCTCGCAGCTCCGCCTGGTTCGACGCCGACCAGTTTCGTCTCGGGGCTGACCCCTTTCAAATAGGAACCGACTCCGGAAGCCAAGCCCCCTCCGCCGATTGCACAAAACACATAATCCACCGGTTCGAGCATGTCGTTCAATATTTCCACAGCAACAGTGCCTTGGCCCGCAACAATCTGAGGATTATCAAACGGATGGACAAATATCTTCTCTTCCGTAGTGCAATATTCCATCGCTGCTGCAAAAGCATCATCGAATGTATCACCGGTCAACACGACTGATATCTTCTCGCCGCCGAAGCGTTTCACCTGGGATACTTTTTGGCGTGGTGTCGTCAATGGCATGAAGATCTTCCCTTCGATACCGAGTGCGAAACAAGAATATGCCACACCCTGCGCGTGGTTGCCGGCGCTGGCGCAAACCACACCCTTTTCACGTTCCGAGTGATCCAGGCTGCGGATAAAATTATACGCTCCCCGCAATTTAAAGGATCGTACCACCTGCAGATCTTCCCGCTTTAAATAAACATTGCAGCCATATCTAGCGGACAAGATTTCATTGCGCTGAAGAGGTGTTTTATTTACTACATCTTTCAGCAGCTGGTTCGCCCTGATGATGTCCGCTACCGAAACTTTTGCCGGCTCTGCGGCCTTTTCCAATTCTAAAGTTTTTGTTTTTACCATCTGCATCACCTTCTCAATTTTGTTATTTCCCTACTCTAACACAAAGCGCAGTTCAAATGGAAAGAAAATTGCGACAACTTTACGATTTTTTTATTCTGTTCAAGGATTCCCGCTTTTAGCCAATAAAAAAACCTGGATTCAAAAGAATCCAGGTCTTCTACACTCTTATTTGCTTAAAAACGCGATGCCGTCAGGATGGATTCCAACTTCGATGCGCTCTTCCTCTTTTAACGTCTTCATATTGATAACCGAAATGTCATTGGATTTGTTGTTTGCGACATACGCATAGCTTCCGTCGGTATTTACCGCAATACCCCCTGCCCAGATGCCAACCGGGATCCGTTTGATTTCCCACGGGCGGGTTTGTCCGTTGATGTGCTGTGCCGTTTCGATAATTGATACATCATTCGAATGGCGATTGGCAATGAGTGCGTATTTACCGTCTGGTGTGAAAACAAGGCGGACCGGATTGCGTCCGACATGGTAGCTCGATAGTTTTTTCACTTCTTTGTATGTCGCAGTATCAATGATGGAAATCGTATCATCTTCCTGGTTGGCCACATAGAGGTGAGCGCCGTCTGGATGCACCGCGATGCCTTCCGGTCCACGCCCCACCGGGAAGTGATTGATGATTTTCTGTTTTTCCACATCCATTACAGTGATGTTATTGCTGCCGATGTTTGGAATATAGACCGTCTTGCCGTCCGGTGCGAATGAAACCATATGCGACATGCCTTGATGCGTGTCGATGACATTCTCAATTTCATCGGTTTCTGTGTCGACAACGAAAATCTTTTCGCTGTAAGTTGATGCCAGAAACAACTTTTTGCCATCCTTTGTCAATCCGACTCCATGCGGAAAATTAAAATCCGGATGTTCGATGCGTTTGATGATTTCGTATGTATCATTGTCCATGACATCTAGCATGTTGCCCTGTGAACATGCAATATAAGACTTGCGCCCATCTGCTGTAATCACAATTTCGTGTGGGTTATGATCGGTTGCCACCGTTTTTTTCACTTTGTTTGTTGCCAAGTTGACAACCGATAAGGTGTTTTCGTCTTTATTCAAAACAATCAGATGCTCGGTCATTTCTTCGCCTCCCTAAGTATCGATTACCGTTCAACTTCCATTCTACACAACTTGCCCTGCTCGCTCCATATAAAACAGCCACTCCCTCATTGGAAGTGGCTGTTTGGCAAGCTCGAATTTATCTTTTGTCTTCATCCGTTTCTATCGTTTCCGTTGAAGTTTGCTCATCCTGCTGAACAGGATTCACTTCTTCGCTTGTAGCATCGGGAGTCGTCCGGTGGATCGGAAGGTCACGTTTATAAATGACTTCTCCCTCCGGCGTCAAGTATTTCTTGTTCATATCGCGTGTAGAAGAATCGAAAAAGCTGTAGATGACCGGGATAACAAACAGCGTGAGCAGCGTGCTGCTGATCAGTCCTCCGATGATGACGATCCCCATCGGTTGAATGATTTCCGTACCTTCACCGATTCCGATCGCGAGCGGCGTGATTCCGAGTATTGTCGTCAACGCCGTGATGATGATCGGACGAGTCCGGTCTTTTACTCCCATGACGATGGCTTCGATTGTCGGATAACCTTTCTCTACTTGCTGATTAATGTAGTCAACGAGCACAATCGCATTGTTCACGACGATACCCGCCAAGACAATGACCCCGATAATGGCCATGATGCTGATTGGTGTTTGAGTAAGTGTCAGTGCCAGCATAACTCCGATCACAAATAACGGTACGGTAAACATGACGATGAATGGTGCTTTGAATGATTCAAAATGTGCGACCA
>DATHVY010000197.1:0-8341 GCA_035461045.1 Planococcus sp. (in: firmicutes) | reverse complement strand
GGCACGATTTCAAGATCATTGTCCAAAGCCAAATAAACATTCGCCAAGGTCTGAGCTTCGATGCCCTGTGCAGCATCGACAACCAAAACGGCACCTTCACAGGCTGCAAGGCTGCGCGATACTTCATAAGTGAAATCGACGTGGCCTGGTGTGTCGATCAAGTGCATGATATAAGTCTCGCCGTCTTTCGCTGTATAATTCAGCTGAACTGCGTTCAATTTAATGGTAATTCCGCGCTCGCGCTCCAAATCCATGGAATCAAGCAGCTGTTCTTTCATTTCCCTTGAAGTCAGGGCATTGGTTCTTTCCAATATGCGATCGGCAAGTGTAGATTTCCCGTGATCGATATGGGCGATAATCGAAAAATTACGTATTTTACTTTGACGCGCTAATCTCTGTTCTTGGTTCATGGTCCACACTCCTATACAAACTACTATGAATTATAGCAGTCTCACAGCTATATAACAATGAAAGGCCTATTAATTGATTTTGCTGTCAAGGCAAACTTCTTTGCACGTTTCTATTGCATTCCTTCCGATCCTTTGATAAAATAACTCATGTTGTATAGAGACATCAAAGAGTTGAGATGAATGCATCTCTGTTCGTTTTGTCTAGGAGGTGAAAGATATGCCAAACATTAAATCGGCAGTTAAACGTGTGCGCACAAATGAGACTAAACATGCTCAGAACACACAAGTAAAATCAGCTATGCGCTCTTCAGTTAAAAAAGCTGACCACGCTGTAGCCAACAATGAAGAGAACGCAAAAGATACTGTTAAAGTTGCGATCCAACAGGTTGAGAAAGCTGCTTCAAAGGGCTTACTGCATAAAAACACTGCAGCTCGCAAAAAATCTCGCTTAATGAAAAAAATTCAAGCGTAAATCGTAAAACGCCGCTCCCTTAACCGGGAACGGCGTTTTTTTCTTATGTCTTTGCATCAACTGCTTTTCCGTGCGTTAGACGCGCGTTTCATCAGGAAAAACTCCAACACCCGTTCCCGGTTGCCGCTGACGGTTTTTAATTGAAGATCAATGTCCGCTAAATCGCCCAGCACTTCAAGCAATCGCTGCTCTGAAATTTGCTGCCGTTTTTCGACCAGCAATTTCACGCGATAGGGATGGGCTTTTAAATGCTTGGATATCTGCTGGGCATGGTAGCCTTTTTTCTGCAGATAAAAAACATGGATCATAAACCGGATTTGGGAAGCCAGCAAAGCCGTCAACGCAACCGGCTCTTCTTTTTGGCGAATCAAATCATAGTAGACGCTCAAAGCCGCACCGACATTGCCATCCAAGTAGGATTGCAGCATTTTGAAAGCATCCTGCTCCAATGTTCGGGCAGTCATCTGCTCGATCAAGCCCACTGTAATTTCTTCTTCCGCTCCAAGATAAAGAGACATCTTTTCTACTTCCGAGGCCAAGAGAGTCAAGTTGCTGCCTGCTATTTCGACCATTTTTTGAGCTGCCTTTCGCTCCATGCTTTTGCCACGGCTTTTAGCTTCATGCTGCAGCCACACTTCCAGATCCTGCCCCTGAAGTGATTTCGCCTCAATCAGCACCGCATGCTCTTTCATCAGCTTGGTGATTTTCTTTCGCTCATCCAACTTTTCATAAGGCGCTACAAAAACCGTGACACTGCTCGCTGCCGGATTTTTCAACCAGCTTTCAAGCGCCTTCAAATCATGGTCGATTTTTTCCTTGCCCCGTTCTGCGGCTTTCAAAAAGGATGCGTTTCTAGCGACGATCAATTTTTGATCGCTGAAAAAAGGGATTGTATCAGCTTCATCAATTACATGATCAACCGGAACTTCATCCAGATCGAAGCTTGAAACCTCCAATTCGCCATCCGCTACCTTGTCTTTCAATAAATCCAGCGTCTTTTCCACAAAATAACTTTCCGTTCCTACAATTATATATACAGGGTCAATTTGGCCATTTCGAATGGCTTTCCACACTGAAGTAATCATTTTCGACACCTCCAGATTCTACTATAGACCATTTTCGGTGTGAATGGTATTTGACGTTTTTGTGACGGACCAAACAATCATTGCGATATCATCAGTTCCATATGGATATTTTTAAGTGTATAATTTATAATAAGAAGGAATTAGGAGGGATAGCAATGAATGAATTTGAACAGAATGTGCAGTCAAAGCGCAATGATGCGATAGATGCGGGTATGGGGTTTGGCGTATCTTTTGTATTTTTCGCCTCTATCTTTATTATCGCAGCAGCAGTCGAGTTTATAGCAAGATAAAATCCCTAACATAAAAGGTTCCGGCTTCCTTGCCGGAACCTTTTTTATGGTCTCATCGCTTGAACTGAGAACTCCCCTTTGCGGTAAATGATTTCAATGGTTCCGACATCCGCTGTGTTCAATGTAGGCAACTGAAGTTGATCGAACCTTTCCATGACTTCTGCTGCCGGATGCCCGTAGCGATTGTCCCTGCCGGCAGAAATTATTGAAATCCGGGGGTTGAGGGTTTCCAGAAACCGCTCCCCGCTCGAAGTCTTGCTGCCGTGATGTCCGACTTTCAGGATGGTCATCTCGTCCAACGTGTCCCCGTAAAAGCTCACCAGGTCTTCTTCTCCAGCCACTTCCAGATCACCCGTAAACAGAACCTTAAAATCCGAATGCTCCATCAGCATCACCAAAGAATCGTTATTGCCGCCGTATTCCGGGTCGGCCGGAGATAGATAGGAAAATTTGCTGTCCCCTTGCTGCCAGCCAGAGCCTCTGCCAGGGAAGTAAACAGCTGCGTCCTTCAAATAGGGATTGAGCTCATTCATTGCCCCTTCCCTTCCAGAACCAGGTGTCAAATGAATTTCATGTACCTCGAACAACTCCAGGATTTCATCTGCGCCCTCCACGTGATCCGCATCCGGATGTGAAAGAATCAGCTTATCGATTCTCGAGATGCCCCTGCCTTTCAAATAAGGCGAAACGACCTGCCTGCCGATTTCGAATGGCCGCTCCCTCTTCCGGAATTCTTCTGTATCAAACCTGAGCACACCTCCGGCATCCACCAAATACACCGCTTGTCGATACGGCAATTCGATCAGCGCACTATCCCCTTGGCCGACATCCAGAAACGTCACTTTCAGATCCGGATCAACATAAGGAAGCAAGCTCAGTCCCAAAGCGGGAATCACAGGAATCAACAATTGCCGATACTTGAAGCCCTTTTCCGCTTCGCTGTAGAACAGGATGACACTGCCGATCAACAGCACCAGCATCCACGTCTCAGGTTTGCCGGGAGTCCACATATGAACCGGCCATGAGGACAGCCACTTCGTCCAATGAGCGATAAAATCGCGGAACGGTTCATAAAACCCAAAAACAAAGTCAGCGGCAGGCTGCGACAGGAATGTCAAAGCAAGCAAAAGAAAATTAGCCGGTAAAATCACCAGCGTATACAGAGGCACAAAAAAGCTGTTCAGCAAAAAAGCGGAAAGAGACACTTCATAAAAATGAAACAATAGAATGGGGTATAAGGTGAACTGGGAGATGAATGTGATAAGAAATCCAATCTTCACCCATGAAGTCGATGCGGAGAGGAATCGCAACGAATAAATGATGCCTCCACTTGCTCCATACGATAATTGAAACCCGATTTTAAATATGACATATGGATCCAGCAGGATGAACGCTATAAAGCTCAGGAAGAAAATATGAGCCACCGGCAACCTGATCTTGACGAGCCGGCAGGCAAGCACCACCGTCGCCATGCTCACAGCCCTCAGAACAGATGGCGCCGCACCAGCGAGGACCGCATAGATCGGCAAAAGGAGCAACAGTACTAGCGTCGCCGTTTCTTTTCTCAAGCCGCTCCGGACAAGGATAAAATACAACAGCCCGGAAACAATTCCGACGTGCAGTCCGGATATCGCAAATAAATGGGATATTCCCAAAGTTTGCTGAATGCGTTGGTCTTCCGGTGTCATGGATCCGCGATGCCCGATGAGCAATGCTTCAGCCTCCGCTTGCAGGCCCTCTGGAAAGCGCTCACTAATGTGTCTCTTTAAATTTCTGCGCTGCGCAAGCAGTTTCCCGAAACCCGATTCATGGATTTGAAACGCCTTTATACTTTGAATAGCTAAAACGGAAGAGGCTCCGTGGTGTCTTAAATAAGAGGACATATTGAAGGAATAGATGTGGGGAGGTTCGGCAGGTTGTTCGAATTGGCCAATTACCAGCAATTCCGTGCTTGGAGGCAAAGTTTGAAAAAATTCCTTCTCCTGTTCTGAATCTAAACGATATCGAGCATATACCATCGGTCCATTTTTTATTTGGGCAAATCCTTTGAGAAGATCTCCATCCACTATGAATTCTTTTTTGAAAGTCAGATACCCATTGAATCCATCTGCAAAATCATAAACTTTTCCGACTCGTTGGTCCTGCACCGCATAAACTGAAAAGATGAAAACCATCAGGAGTAAAATAAGTCTGAACGATTCTCTTTTCCAAAGCAACCAGCAAAAAAGCAGCCATGAAAACACGAGGAAAGAAGGCGTTTCATGGGCTGCATAAGTGGCTAAAACCGTTGCTGACGCAAAATAAAGAAGGGCATTATTTTTTACACTCCGGACTCTCCGAATAATTCCTCCACCCTCTTGGTATAATGGGCCAACTCTTCATCACTTCCGCCTTTTTCGCGCAATTTATCCAGAAGCTCCATGTACAATGCCGTTTTCTCAACACTCAGGAAGTCAATTTTTCGCTCATCAAAGATAACTTGCACCACTTCCACTCCAGCCTGCTCCAGCAGTTCGATGGCATAAGCATGGTTTTTGTAATCCGCCGCATAATAAAGCCTTGCAATACCTGCTTGAATGATTGATTTTGTACATGGCAGACACGGAAAATGGCTGACATACATATCAGCGCCATTCACGCTCACCCCATACTTGGAACATTGCAAAAGTGCATTCATCTCTGCGTGAATCGTTCTGACACAATGGCCATCCACAACGTAACATCCTTTATCGATACAATGATCTCCGCCGGAAATTGAACCGTTATAGCCTCCAGCCATGATGCGCCGGTCCCTGACGATTGTCGCTCCTACAGCTAATCGTGTGCATGTACTTCTAAGCGCCAGTAAATGGCTTTGTGCCATGAAAAATTGGTCCCAAGTTATTCGCTCCATCTGATTGCCCCCTGATAATATGTGGTTTCTTAAATCAGTTTAGCAGAGGCGAAATTTTCGTCAACCTGCATTTGGTTATTTGACCGTAATCGAATCCTTCAGCTGTTCAAAAGTCTTCTCGCCGATTCCAGTGACTTTTGTCAATTCTTCAATGCTCTGAAAGCTTCCGGCTTCGTTGCGATAGGAAACAATGGCAGCGGCTTTTGCTGGTCCTATACCGGGCAGTGAAGTAAGTTCGGCTTCATCCGCACGATTGATATTGACCTTCCCGGCTGCTTCCGCATTGGAAGCTGTGGCCTGAATCGGCATTGCGCCTTCTTCGCCTGTTTCAGGAACATAGATGCTCATTTCATCCTGCAGGATCATCGCCAAATTGATCGCACGGTCATCCGCTGAATCGCGCAGTCCATCTGCCGCTTGAATGGCATCGAACACACGGGATTCCGATGGCAATTCGTAGACGCCGGGTTTATTGACCTGCCCTTTTACATCAACCATGATTGTTTGGGGAACTGGGGGTTCGACCTCTTCGGGTTCAGTCTGTTGAGGGGGTTCGGATTCGATCAGGGTGAATGATGCATCCGATTCCGGTGAATTGGCGGGAAAGAAAAAATAGAGGGCTAAAAGCAGTACGGCCGAGCCGGGAATCGCCAGCCAGCTATATTTGTTTTGGAGTTGTGGCAATTTCAGTGGGCATTCCTCTTTTCTACAAGAGGCAATCAGATAAGAAGCTGACTGAATTATATAATAACTGGAAGTAATTTGTCTATGTCGACTTAAATTAGCACAATAGCCTTTTGCAGATCCATTCAACTTTCCTACTTTAGTTCAACTCACAAGGCTATTAGCTAGCTCACGGTAAAAATTTTTTACAGGCACTTCTCCATTCCAATCGTGCATTTTGAGGCTTTCAACCGACAGTTCTCATGAAGATTTTCGCTTTTCGAGTGAAATTTGGCTGAACGATCATAAATCTCCCTGAGCGATCATAAAAAAATTTGAGCGCTCATAAAATCGGCTGAACGATCATAAAATTTCCTGAGCGATCATAATTTTTTTTGAACGATCATAAGCCGTGAAATTCTGACCTGCCCAACTTTCAAATAAGAAAATCACGCCCTTTTCACGGCCTCTCCAAAAGCCATTCGCCCGCGAATGGCTTCCTTCAACCAAATAAGGAACTTTTCGCGCGCGAAAAGTCTCCTTTTGGAAGTTCCTGGCGTTTTCATGGATGGGAGCGACACTTCTGATTCGGAAGATATTTCTCGAACGAGCACTTCGCAAACTACACCTCTCCTAATCCCATCCCATCCACCAAAACTTACCACCATTCAAGATGGATTTTCACCACTTCATCAAACTGTCTCCCATTCTCATCAAGCATTGGACACTTTCTTACTCTTTCAAAAAAAAAATCATTTGCAAGGAAGCAAATGATTTCAGGATATTACTTTTTGATTGCATGAAAAAATACGCGTTCGCTTTCGTCATCCGGTTTTTGGGAGGTAAAATCCGCCGAAATGCTTTCAACGTGAAAACCAGCGGATTCCAGCCAGTCGCGGTAGACAGAAACCGGGTAGGTGCGCTGCTCATGGGTTTCTTCGAAACGCTCAAACATTTCCCCCCGCCGAACAAAGAACGTCAAGTCATGAATGACGCTGTGCGGCTCGTCTCCGGGTGCCGTGTGCCAAATATATGAAATATCTTCACCATCGAGCACAAACGGACCATCCATGTAGATTTCATCCATTTTGTGCAGGGAATGAACATCAAAGAAAAAATGGCCTCCATCGTTTAATGCCGCATGAACTTGTTTAAAGGTTTGCTGCACTTGTTGTTCTGTGGATAAATAATTCAATGAATCGATTGCGATGGTCACAGCATCAAACCCGCTCAAGCCTTCGAGGTTGTCCATAGACAGCTGAAGCAATGGAATCTGCAGTCCCGCTTCCTGGAAACGCTCACTCGCTATGACAAGCATGTCTTCTGACAAATCGGAGGCCGTAACTTCAAAACCGACTTCATTGAAAAGCTGAGAAAGGGTGCCGGTCCCACAGGCAAGATCCAGCAATTTGCCGGTCTTGACATGGTTCGCCACCCATTCCACATATTCTTCATACGGAATTTCTTCCATCAGCACGTCATAAACCGATGCGAATTTCCCGTAACTCATAGTTCCATTGGCGGCGCTTCTCTCCACAGCCGTTCAAGGTTGTAATAAGAACGCTCATCTTTATGGAAGACGTGTGCGACCACATCGCCCATATCGACAAGGATCCAGCGGGCCGAATCAAAGCCTTCCACACTTTTCACTTCGTTTCCTGCTTTGTTGGACTGTTCGATCAGTTCTTTTGCAATCGCTTGTACTTGGCGATCGGAATTTCCGCTGCAGATAACGAAATAGTCAGCTAGAAGAGAAATGCCTTCCATGTTCAGTACGACGATATCCTCTGCTTTTTTATCTTCCGCGGCATTATATGCTAGTTGAAGTAATGTTTGTTTTGTCATTCTTTCACTTTCCCTCTCTGTTGCACGAAGTATTCATAACACTTCAGTGAATCCGGATATACCGGTTGATTTTTTGACTCCAAAAAGTCGATGGTGTGCTTAACACTTGCTTCCATCATAACATCCAATCCTTGTTCTTCCAATTGTCGCAATTCATCGACACCTGTGAATTTACGGTTTGGCTCGACAAGATCTGCGATGTAGATGATTTTTTCCAGGTCGGACATACCGGCTCTGCCCGTTGTGTGATAGCGAATGGCGTTCAGAATGTTTTCATCCTCCACACCGAATTCTTTTCGGGCCACATAAGCTCCGACGGGTGCATGCCATAACTCAGCATGGAAATCCAACAGTTGCGGATCCATCCCTTCAGAAATGATGATGGACTTCATCCATTCCCGGTCTGAAAACTTTGCCACGTCATGCAGGATGGCTGCGACTTTTGCATCCCGTTCCGGCACTCCGAATTTCTTAGCCAGCACTGTGGCAGTGGCCATCACCCCGATAATGTGATTATAACGGCGGTTGTCAGGTAGGCGCTCCTTCACTTTTTGAAGCATCAGGCTCTGATCCATATAAACGCTCCTCTCGAATAAAAGCTTCCACTTTTTCCGGAACGAAGAAAGTCAGCGGACGTCCGTCAGCTGCGCGTTCCCTTAAAATCGTCGATGATAAGTGAATTT
>DATHVY010000196.1:0-7083 GCA_035461045.1 Planococcus sp. (in: firmicutes) | reverse complement strand
TGCAACCAAAGTTATTTTACTCGAATCTTCAAAAAGTACACGACGGTTACTCCGAAGCAATTCAGGGACAGCCAGCATGTACCATACTTCCGCTTTACATTACCGAATGCAAAATAAGGAGAGGAGACTCTCCTCTTTTTTGAAGAATAAGAAAGTATATAAATTTGATGTACCATGAACCCAGTGTTCGTGGTATTTTTACGTTTGTGGCTTATATGGAGTGGAGGTTGGAGAGGTGAAGTTTTCGAAGTACTTGCTGGATTATCTAATCCGCTTCGCGGCTTAGGGGAAGCTTCCCGCCGTTTTTTTGTTGTTAAGTGATGAATTTTTCAAGCTGGATTTAATGATGTGCCTGATGGAAGCTCGAAAGTGCCTGATGAAGAGATGAAAGTACCTGATAGGAATCGAAAAGTGCCGGAAGAAAGTGAAGGTGCTGGTTGGAAGCAAGAAAGTGCCTGATGAAAGCTCGAAAGTGCCTGTTGAAGAGGTGGAAGTGCCTGATAGGAATCGAAAAGTGCCGGAAGAAAGTGAAGGTGCTGGTTGGCAGCAAGAAAGTGCCTGTTGAAAGCTCGAAAGTGCCTGATGAAGAGGTGAAAGTGCCTGATAGGAATCGAAAAGTGCCGGAAGAAAGTGAAGGTGCTGGTTGGAAGCAAGAAAGTGCCTGTTGAAAGCTCGAAAGTACCTGATGAAAAAGAGAAAGTGCTGGATTGGAAGTGGAAAGTGCCTTTTAAGAATTCGACCTGGAGTGTAGGTGAAGAAAGTTTTCAAGAAATTGATAAAAAGATGAAGTTTTCCTTGTCACTTCAACCCATTATAAGAAGCTGGGCGCTTTGCGGCCAGCAGCCACCATCTAAAACTCTCACGAGAAAAAAGTGAAGCTACAATCCACCTCCACCAAAGATTAGAACCTCACCATCCAGCGAATCGGCGCCCCGGTGCTGGCTCCTGGCGAAAGCCTTTCCCAGAGCCGGAAGCGGGTAGGCATCAATGATTTGCCTGATGAAATGAAAAGTGCCAGCCAAGATTTTTCTCGCTCAAAAAGCACCTTATTTGGTTTTGATCCAATTCGCAAATTCGTCACACAGCATAGAAAAATCTGGACTTTACTTTTCATAGGTTTGAATTTCCCTCCTGCAATAAGGTATACTTCTTAATAGTTTAAAAAGGTGAAGGTGACTAACGTGAAAAAGAAAATTAGCTTGCTCGCGATGCTGGCGGTTTCCGTTGTGCTGTTGAGCGGTTGTGCTTCTGTAGAAAACAAAGAAGGTTATTTTTACACGATTTTTGTGGCCCCGTTTGATTTTTCCCTCGATTATTTGGGGAATCTGTTCAACGGAAGCTACGGTTTGGCAATTGTTGCGATTACTGTGATCATCCGTCTTGTTTTGATGCCATTCATGCTGAAGACTTATAAGCGCCAGCAAGGCATGAAAGTGAAAATGGACAGAATGCGTCCAGAGATGGAAGGAATCCAAAAACGCCTCAAAGAAACGAAAGACAAAGATGAACAGATGACTTTGCAAAAAGAAATGATGGGGCTCTATAAGAAACACGATGTAAATCCCATTAACATGGGATGCTTGCCGGTGATCATTCAAATGCCGATCATCATGGGCCTTTACTTTGCGATTCTCTATTCACCGGAAGTCAGAACCCATGAATTTTTATGGTTCAACCTCGGCGAACCGGATATAGCCATGATGCTGATAGCTGGTGTGGTGTACTTTTTCCAGGCGAGAGTGTCATTGTGGACGATGCCGGAACAACAAAAGAAACAGATGGCGATGTTCATCTACCTGTCCCCGGTCATCATCATGTTCATTTCCTTTACATCAATGGCAGCTTTGCCAGTGTATTGGACAGTCGGAGGCATTCTGTTGATCATCCAAACATTCATCGGACGGAAGTTTTATGCAGAACACCCGGAGAAAGCGTTGGAAGCAGTTGAACCAGCAGAACCGGTAGAAGATAAAAAATAGGATGAGCCGGCTGATGTGCCGGCTTTCTTTTTTGGGAGATGAAAAAATGAACAAAAAATTAATTCAAGGAATCAGTATAGCTGCATTAAGTCTTATCTCGCTCATATTTTTGATTATGGGCAATCTGGAAATCGCTGTCCTGATCATGACGTTGCTTTTCGTAATGACAAATGGTTTCCGTTACCGTCAGATGAAAGAACAGGGAATGCACAAGCAGGCAAAATGGATGCTCGGGATGTCAGCCATATTCGGCGTGTTATTCTTTGTGGTTCTGTTTACAATTATATTTTAAGGCAGCAGCGAGATTTTACGTATTTCTTATAAACAAAAAAGCAGCACGGCCCAATGAGGCTGTGCTGCTTTTTTGAATCGGCGATTAATAGCGAGCTGCCAATTCTTTATAATTGTATTTCTCTTCATTGCATTCTTCCAACAAAGCATCCAGCTGTTTGATCAGCAGGAGGATGTCGTTTTTGGAAATCTGTTTCAACGTCTTCATCTCCTTTAAGCACGGTCTGCTCATTTATTCGGATGACGTACCGCGTTTAAGGGGGTTGGAGGCGTGACAATAAACTTAATAGGACAACTTTTTCTTGGTGGCGAGCACAACAAAGATTGCCGGCAATGAGAACGTGACCATGCCCAAAAATGCCAGGCCAGGAGACACTTCATATAGGAATCCGCCGATGAATGTCAATAGTGCTACGCTCAAACTCATGGCGAAAGCGGCGTACATCGCTTGCGCTGCCGGGATTTCTTCAGGCGTCAAATGTTTGAAAATATAACGGATAAACGCAAAATGGGCCACCCCGAAAGAAAGTGCATGAAGTACTTGTGAAAAGATGAAAACCCAAGCTGAAGGAAACAGGAAGATTAAAATCCAGCGGAGCGTCGAACCGATTCCGGCCAGCAGGAACATCGACGAAACCGGCCATTTTTCAAACAGGCTGTCAGCTTTGACAAAAAAGATGATTTCAAAGATCACGGCTACATTTAAGATGATCCCAATGTAAAAGCTGTTGACGCCAATATCTTGAAGGTAGATAAAGCCATAATTATAATAGGCCGCATGTGCGCCTTGCAGGAGGATGGTGACAATCAGGATTGTCAAAAACCCTTTGGATGCCAACAGCTTCCGGAACATGCCTTTTGAAGCGGAGCTTTTCGGTTTCGGCTTGACCTGCAAAGGAACCGGAGAAACCGCCGATTGCGTAACCGCCATAAACAACAGCCCTGCCATCATCACCCATAGGATGGCCGCTTCCTGCCAAATGGCCGTCACAGCCCCGACGATGAGAAGGGCCACGGTATAACCGATAGAACCGAAAGAGCGGCTTTTGCCATAATGGATTCGGTCGGTTTGCATCAGGACGGTCGCTCCGCTTTCCATTGCGGGCAATAAATTCGGATAAATGAAGTTAAACGCAAATGTAATGACAAAAAGCAAAGTATAAGAATTTACGGGTATGTATAAAGCCATAATTAGAACAGACAGAATTGCCAAAATCTGCATATGCCGGCCCAATGAGAAAAGCCGCGTCATTAATGGAAACAGAAACAGCGTCGATAAGGTGCGGGCAATCATGCCGGCGCCCATAATGATGCTGGCAGCTGAGACGCTCATGGCCTTTTCATTTGTAAGCCACCCGGTCCAGTATGGGAGAAAGACCCCCCATGTAAAAAAGAAGGCGAAAAAGTTCAACGAAAGCCATTTTTGATTGTTCATGATTTTGGATTACCTCTTATCTCTTTGAAGTGTCATTATAAAGTATATCTAATGTTCATAAATTTTGGGGAAATAGCATATCTAAAGTGTTAAAATAAGAGAGAAGTTCAGTGAAAGTAGGAGAATGAATGCGATCCCGATATTCAATGAATAAAAATAAAAAGAAACCTTATATATTGTGGGGATCAGCAGCAGTGATGAGCCTGCTCGCCGCCGCTGCCACCCTGTGGATTTATATGAATGATTGGGACATAGAAAGAAGCCTTGAACGGGTGACGGAGAGTGTTTCAGGAACCTCTTCAGAAGACGCTGAGACTTTGCCGAGTGCCGATGCGGTAGAAGAGCCTGTCTTGGATTTGCCAGTTCCTGAAGAGCCGATCCCCGAAGAAGTGATCGATGCCACGCAGTATCCGGAAAAGCTTGAATACCCGGAAGAACCGCTATATATTGAAGGGATTTTGTTGGTCAATAAACAGAATCCCCTGCCAAAAGGTTATGCCCCCGGCGAATCTCCGGAAGCAAGAGCGGCTGTTGAAGAAATGAGAAGAGATGCACTCGGAGATGGAATTGAACTGGTTGCATTCAGCACCTACCGAAGTTTTGATCGCCAGAAAGTATTATACGAAGGGTATGTTGCGAAAGACGGTGAAAAAGCCGCAGACCGCTATAGTGCACGTCCTGGATTTTCTGAACATCAGACAGGTTTGGCGTTCGACTTCGGGGAAGCGGGGAAAGAAGAACATTGGGCCTCCGTGACTTTCGGTGAAACAGCTGGTGGTGAGTGGTTGTATGAAAACGCCCACCAATACGGCTTTATCCTGCGGTACCCGGAAGGAAGCGAAGAAATCACCGGCTATATGCATGAATCCTGGCATTATCGCTTCGTCGGCGTGGATACAGCCACAGAAATCCACGAACAGCAAATCACTCTCGAACAATACTTGGAAGCACTCACATCAGAGTAACATACAAAAACTCAACAGTTACAGACTGAAAAAGCGCCTCCAGCCGGAGGCGCTTTTTATAATATGGGAGCGAGCAAGCGGGCGATGGATTCTTTTGTTTTGATCATTCGGGTCCGGGTTTCATAAATTTCATACGTCAATTCGGTCGACAGTTCCATGTCCTGATGAAACAGTTCCGCCAAATTTTCTGATACGGTCTCATCATAGATGAACGCATTCACTTCGAAATTCAATTTAAAGCTTCTGACATCAATGTTCGCGGTTCCGACCGTGGAAGCTTTTTTATCCGTGACAATCATTTTCGTATGCAAGAAACCATTATCGTAAATGAAAATGCGGGCTCCTGCCCTCAGCATCTGGCCAACATACGAATAAGTTGCCCAATAAACGAAGGGATGGTCGGGTTTGTTCGGAATCATGATGCGCACATCAATGCCTGACAGTGAAGCTATGCGAATGGCATCATAAAAGCTCGCATCAGGAATGAAATAAGGAGTCTGAATATAGATGGATTCCTCCGCCAGATGAATCAACTTCAAATAACCGTCCTTGATCTGTTCCCATTCTTCATCCGGTCCACTGGAAACAATTTGCATCGTCGTTTCGCCTTTTTCGGGTATGACTGGGAAATAGACTTCATCATATTCAATATCGTGGCGGGATGAAGCCTGGTTCCAATCCAGGATAAACCGGGTCTGAAGTGGATGCAGAGCGCTTCCTTCTAACCGAAGGTGAGTATCGCGCCAATAGCCGAACTTTCGGCTGAGCCCAATATATTCATCACCAACGTTAAATCCGCCGAGATACCCGATGCGTCCGTCAATAACAGTGATTTTGCGGTGGTTCCGGTAATTCATCCGGGGGTTGATGAGCGGCCAAATGGACGGGAAGAATGTTTCGACTTCGCCTCCGGCAGATATGAACGCCTTGAATTTCCGCTTGCTTAAAGTTCTGGAACCCATATCGTCATACAACAATCGCACTTTCACGCCTTCGTGGGCTTTCGCGGTTAACGCATCCATAATCCGGGTGCCTAGACCATCCAGACGGAAAATATAATATTGAATATGAATGTGATGTTTTGCCTGCTCGATATCTTTTAATAGCGATTCGAATTTTTTCCGGCCATCATTGATGAGGTCCACGTGATTATCCTGAGTCAAAACAGCCCCGTTATTGCGGAGGTGCAAATAAATCAGGTTTTTATAATGAGTGGAATTTTTTTTGCGGAAATGAAACGTATTATTTTGAAGAGCTTTTTTTTGATGAGAGATCAAATTTTCAATGCCGACCTTTTTCTGTCCTTCCCATTTAAACAAGGTTTTTCTTCTTAGTTTCCTGCCGAGCAAGAGATAAACGAAGAAGCCGAAAATAGGGATGAAAAACAAGACCAGCAGCCAAGCCCATGTGGAAGAGGCGTCTCGGCGTTCCAAAAAAACAAGAGCCGCGGCCAAGAAGACATTAAAGATGAAAATGGCAGCAGTTAGTACGCTGATGATTGAAACAGTCATGGAAAATCCCCTTACTCGGTTTATGGCTTATAGTTCAAGTATAGCTTACTTGTCCCACTGCGTGCATGCCCCACAAAACAAAAAAACGCCCAATTAAGGCGTTTTAACATTCAGCTGATATTTTCTTCTTGTTTCAATTGCTCGACGATGCCTTCGACTTCTTTCCGGCTCATCTTTTCTTTGCCGGAGCGTAAAGCTTTTAACGTACTGTGCGCAAGTGCCAGCGGAACTTTACAGAACATCAGAATCCGTTTGTTTCGAATGGATTTAACATATTCATCTGCGCCAGCAAGGTTTTCTTTCGCGTAATTGAACATATCATCGCGATTCCATCCTTCCGGAACAAAGGTGACTCCACGCTCCAGATCTTCATCGTAATTGCGGAGCATATTGACCGCCTGCAACCCGCGCCCGAAAGCGATGGCGAGTTCGGGATCGGTTTTAGTTTGATCATGCCATTCCCAAATGTCCGAGAGCATGGTGCCGACAAGTCCGGCCACGTAATAAGTATAGTCATCCAAATCTTCACGAGTGTTGATTTCCCATTGTTTTCCGACCCATTTTGCCATGCCTGCTGCCATAATGGAAGTCGATTCCAGTACTTTTCCGGTAATTTCATCAGGGCATAGCTCTATCCAATCGCCCAGCCGCTGTGAAACGGGGGGGAGGAGATGTGCGTGCGGTTTCAGTAATTCGTCATAGGCCGCTTCATCAAAGCCCGCAACAAGCATTTCACTTATGGCATACAGCAGTTTTTGCTTCGCCTCATCTTCGAGTTCAGGGTGGTCTTCGATTTCATCGATCGCTCTCATACATAGGTATGCAGAAGCAACGGTCTTTTTCAAAGTAGGTTCTAAAAAATTGATCGGAATGAAAAAGGTCCGGCTTGTTTCTTTCAGCAT
>DATHVY010000195.1:0-19704 GCA_035461045.1 Planococcus sp. (in: firmicutes) | reverse complement strand
AAGGCGATTTCCAAGCCGATCGAAGGCAAAGAATCGATTGCTCAAGTAGCCGCAATTTCATCCGGCGACGAAGAAGTCGGTCTATTGATCGCTGAAGCAATGGAGCGCGTCGGCAACGATGGCGTCATTACGCTTGAAGAGTCCCGCGGATTTACAACGGAACTTGATGTTGTCGAAGGCATGCAATTCGACCGTGGATACCAGTCTCCATACATGGTGACGGATTCAGATAAAATGGAAGCGGTTCTTGAGAACCCATACATCCTTGTAACAGATAAGAAAATCAACAACATCCAGGAAATCCTTCCGATATTGGAGCAAGTGGTTCAGCAAAGCAAACCATTGCTGATTGTTGCTGAAGATGTTGAAGGCGAAGCACTTGCGACTCTAGTCGTCAACAAACTGCGTGGAACATTCACTGCTGTAGCGGTTAAAGCTCCAGGATTCGGTGACCGCCGCAAAGCGATGCTTCAAGATATTGCAGCCTTGACGGGTGCTGAAGTGATCACTGAAGACCTTGGTTTTGACCTGAAATCTACGGATATCACACAGCTTGGCCGTGCGAACAAAGTCGTCGTATCGAAAGAAAACACGACAATCGTTGAAGGCGCTGGAGATCCGGACCAAATCATTGCACGTGTTGCACAGATCCGCAACCAGCTCGAAGAAACAACTTCTGAGTTCGACAAAGAGAAATTGCAGGAGCGTCTGGCGAAATTGGCTGGCGGCGTTGCAGTCATCAAAGTCGGAGCGGCTACTGAAACCGAGTTGAAAGAGCGCAAACTTCGCATTGAAGATGCTTTGAACTCAACTCGCGCAGCAGTGGAAGAAGGAATCGTTGCCGGTGGTGGTACTGCACTTGTCAACGTTTATAACAAAGTGGCTGAGCTTCTTGAAACTGAAGAAGGCGACGTTGCAACTGGTGTGAACATTGTTCTTCGCGCACTTGAAGAGCCGGTTCGCCAAATCGCAACGAACGCGGGCCTTGAAGGATCCATCATCGTTCACCGTCTGAAAACCGAAGAAGTCGGAATCGGCTATAACGCAGCAAACGGCGAATGGGTTAACATGGTGGATGCAGGAATCGTCGATCCAACTAAAGTTACCCGTTCAGCATTGCAAAACGCAGCATCTGTTGCAGCGATGTTCCTGACAACCGAAGCAGTCGTAGCAGAAATTCCAGAACCAGCAGGAGCTGGCGGCGGAATGCCTGATATGGGCGGCATGGGCGGCATGATGTAATAAGAAAAGCGTAAGCGCCCGTTTAGCTCTGAAAGGCATAAGACAAACCAGCGAAGTGGCGTTCTTTGCCACACAGCTGGGATGGCTTATGACCCGAAGAGCTGGGCGCTGGAGTCTGGACAGAAAGAAAAGCGTAAGCGCCCGTTTAGCTCCGACAGTCTTAAGATGAACTTCCGAAGCGGCGTTCTTTGCCGCACAGGAAGGGCAGCTTAAGTCCGAGGAGTTGGCCGTTGGAGTCTGGACATAGAAAAGCGTAAGCGCCCGTCAAGCCTCGAAAAGCGCTGGAGGTCTTGAGGGGGATGGCGTTCTTTGCCATATCCCTCAAGACCGAAGCGACTCGAGGGGCTGGGCGCTGAAGTCTGGACAGGGAAGTACTTCTTGCGAAGTCTTTTCTATGAAAAATTGATACGATTTTATAAAATACAAGAGCCAGAAACCTTTTAAATAAAGGGTTTCTGGCTCTTTTTTTGCTCATTCTCATTTAACCGTTTCTAAAGTGCTTTGAGCTTAATCGCTGAACTCTCCCTCCGTCTCCACACCGACCGGAAACTTCGTGTAAAAGATGGTGCCTTCCGGTCCAGTTTCGATTTCGAGCGTCGCATTGTGGCGTGCCGCCACTGCGTAGCAGATCCCCAGACCGAGGCCGGTGCCTTCGTCTTTTGTCGTATAGAAAGGCGTGCCGATCTTCTCGATGATTCCGGGATCAATGCCGCTGCCCTGATCCTGCACTGCCAGCACCACACAATTTCCATTTTCCGGATAGGTGCCGATTGTCAGTATCTGCCCCTCATCCATCGCTTCAAGCCCATTGCGGTATAAATTGAGGATCAATTGCCGGATTTCATTTTGATTCAGCAACAGTTCCGGAACTTCCTGCGTGTAAATGCGGATTTGTTTATTCTGATTGGATGTATCGACTTTTATCAAGGGTGAAATACTCTCGAGAATCGAGTTTAGGCTCATCATTTTCATGTCGGAAGTCCGCGTATTGCCGACCGACAGAAATTCAGTGATGATGGTATTCGCCCGGTCCAATTCATCAATCATCAAATTGAAATGCGCGGCATGTGGCTCCAACTGCTCGTCGCTCATCATCAGCTGCAGAAAACCGCGCACCGTCGTCATCGGATTGCGGATCTCGTGGCTGATCCCCGCCGCCATCTGGCCGATCAGATCCAGATTGGCCAGCCTTTTCAGTTCTTTCTCATATTTCTTCTTTTCTTTGATGTTTTTCAGCATACAGCATATGCCGTCATCAAACGGATAGGCGGTAATTTCATGCCAATAATCATCCGCTTCGGACTGCGCCTCAAAGCGAACCGTCACCCTGTCGTTCATGGCGCGGTGGAACTCGGTATAGATGATTGTTTCGACGGTTTCCGGAAACTCATCCCAAATCTTATTGCCGAGCACCTCGTCGGCTTTTTTCCCTCTCGGCAAAAATTGATGCTTGTTGAGATAGACATATTCCCAGTCTTTATTGAGCACGAAAAAACCGTCCGTAATGCTTTCTATCAAACTGGTGACCCGCTTGTTCGCGGCATACAGCGCACTCGTCCGCTCTTCGACGATCCCTTCCAATTGATCCATGTACAATAAATTCGAAAAGACCGGAGCGGTGGCATCGATAATAGTTTGTGCAAAAGGAATCTGCAAATCAATGTTATTTTGTGCCGGTTCGCATCTGCATACCGCAGAAACAATCCCATGCACTTGCCCCATTGAAATCATGGGAAACAGCAGCAACTCCTGAGGGCCATCCAAGTCGGCATGAATCGGCTTCCGCTGTGATACGGCATGGCTCACCAGTTCCGCATAGTTTTCCGCTAAACCCATCCCGGTGAGATGCTCATGCCATTCCTGTTCGGCCATTCCGCCGGCTGCGTGAAAGTTCATCGGCGTGCCTTCGCGTGCGCTCGATGATTTTATGATGTGCGCCGCAAAATCCCTGTCGCCAAACGCCAGCTTCAAATAGGAAAAACAAACTTTCAGGCTTTCCCGGATGGTCGAACAGAAAGACAATTCGCGGGTAAGATCGAGCAATAATTGTTTCTCGGCCAACAATTTCTCCCTCTGAGTGAGGGTTTTCGCGTTTTGGATCGCTACCGCAGCCATGTTTACGTAAGCTTCAACGCTTTCAATCTCAGATTGCGTCAAATTCATCGGCGTGCCGTAATCGAACAGGAACACCATGCCGATAAATTCCCTTTCATAGGAAATCGGCAGCGCCAATAAGGATTTGATTTGGAAGGCTTCCACCGACCTCAAATCCGGCCGGCCGTCTTTTGAAGTATCCGCTATATAAATGGTTTTCCCTGTCTCTATTAATTCCGCTGCCAGGGGGTCCGTCTTCGGATCGATAATTTGCGATTGCAGCGTTACCCCGCTCATCATCTCCGGCTTCCCCGCAAAACCGCGGTAGGTGCCATCGCCTTCGGGCAAGAAGATCCCGACCGAATCGCATCGGACGATTTCCTCGGAAATGGCCGTCGTCACCTGTTGCAGGACTTCGTGCAAATCCAGTTTCGCATTTACGACCCTCGTTATGTTCGCAAGCCTCGAATACCGCGATTGTTCATTGACCATGCAATAACTCTCCATTCTCACCAACTGATATGTGGTGTCCATCCTTGTGTCTTCCATATCGTCCATTCTATCAAAATGGCAGTGAGGATACCCGGACCAATCTAACTATTCAAAAGGACCCCTAAAAATTAAACGGAATTGGTACTTTTAACAGGGTCAATGTTTCTCTATGGAAAGGCTTCGTTCAATCACGAAGGGATCAATCAGCTGAACGCTTGGAAGTATAAGGGAAAACAGGATCCAGTAATTCAAATTCGTAGCTCTCACTGTTCACTTTCCCAACAGCCTTCTCGCTGTCATAAAGACTCAGCATGAATTGGGCCATTTCTTTTGCGGTATGGTATTTTTGGACATTGTCACTGTAGCTGAACTCATCGATCTCACGGGCGTTTTTCACAAACTCCGTTTCTGTCATGGCCGGAGCCAGTATTTTCACTTTCATTGGAGATTCCTGATCGCGCAGTTCCTGGGCAAGCCCTTCCGTAAATGCGCTCACGTAGAACTTGGTCGCAGCATACGATACAGCATTTGGGACGATCCGATAGCCTAAGTCAGATGACACGTTGATTAATTGTGTGTCTTCCTTGCTGGAATAATCATGTGCGTAGAGTGTAGACAGGGTTGTGAGGGCTTCCACATTTACACGAAGCATCTTTTGGATCTTCTGTACCTCCTGTTCAGCAACAGGCGCACTATTTCCGAAACCGGCATTGTTGATCCAGGTTTCAATCTCGTATCCTTTGAGACTCTCGTATAATTCATAAACGTGTTCACTTTGGGAAAGATCTGCGGGTTTAATGACGACGTCCAGGTCAGCGTTCATGGAGTGGATCTCTTTTTTTAATTCATTGAGTTGGGCTTCCCGTCTTGCAACCAGAATGACGTTTTTTCGCCGTGATGCAAAAGCTAACGCGGTTTCGTATCCAATGCCTGAGCTGGCGCCTGTAATGACCGTATACTTCATATGAATTCCTCCATTGAAATGTTTTATGGTACGCAACTATCGTACTGTTAACATTAATCAGAAAGCAAATGATGTGAGGGGCAATTCTTTAGACGCAACCGGACTGGCTTCCCGTAGATAAGTTCAAATTATGTCGGCGCTTACATAAACTTGTCCTTATGTGACACCTGTCACTATTCCGTTTCCGGTCTGTCATGTAAGTTAACAAGAGTAGATAGCTGATTCCGATATGGAGTTCGCATTTAAAGGAGAGTTTTAATGAAGAAAATAGCTTGGATTACAGATACGGCTGCGCAATTGGACGAAGCCTTTATTCAAAAACATAATGTACACGTCCTGCCCCTGAGTGTTGTTTTTTCCGATGGGTCATATAGGGAAACCATAGATCTTACACAAGAAGAATTTTACGATAAATTACGCTTGGCGAAAGTTTCACCTAAAACTTCGCAACCTGCCATTGGTGAAATGCTTTCTTTATACGAAAAACTTCAGTCCGAAGGATATGATTTGGCGATTGCTTTGCACTTATCAAGCGGGCTTTCAGGTACATTTGAGACCGCTCAGTCGGCTGCGGAAATGAGTGACTTCAAAGTCTATCCGATCGATTCGAAAATCGGTTCTTTTCCAATGGTGAAAATGATTGAAATCGGCGATGAGCTGTTTGCAGAAGGCAAGGACGCTGAAGAAGTTGTGGCAGCGATCAAGGGAATCACAACGAAATCGCACTTATCCTTTATCCCTTCGAGTCTCAACCAACTGCATAAAAGTGGACGTGTTTCCGGAACACAAACATTCCTGAGTAATTTACTGAACATCAAACTGGTCATTACATTTGTGGATGGAAAAACGGTCATGAAAGAAAAAGTCCGTTCCAACAAGCGGGCAAAGCTTAGCGTGATGTCTGCTCTTCGGGCAGACATGGAAACCGGCAAGGTGCCGGAAGTGGCGGCGATTCATTGCAACAATGCCGAGGATGCAGAAATCTGGAAAAATGAGCTGTTGCAGGAGTTTCCGGATTTAAAAGTGCAAGTTGTTCCACTGAGTGTTTGTGTGGGTGTCCATGCAGGTGAAGGGACTACAGGGTTAAGCTGGGTTGCTTACTAGTTAGATGCTGAATAAAAGATCGCTACTCCATCATGGGGGAGCGGTCTTTTAAATTTAGAAGGTTTATATTCACGTGCAAGGCAACATGTTACACTTGTACGAGTAGTTATTGTAAATATATTCCGATTAAATAATAAATGTAAATAACCAATCCAAGCGAGGTGCTCTATGGTAATAACGGTACAAGACTTGCAAATGTACAAGAATTTTGATGAACTGTCCAGAGACGTGTTGGATCTGGCAAAAGAGATCTTGCCGGAACAACTGATTTATTTAACTTCGTTCAGCGATACACAGCAAATTATTCTGAAGCTATCGGATCTTGATACAAAGATCCTCTTGACTGAAGGAATGGCAATAAACCTTGAGGAAACAGTATGTGACCGAATTGATTTTGCGCAAAAACAACCTTTGATGTATGAGAATATTAAAGAAGCTTGTCCGGGTGATTTGAGAAATATACTCGAAGGAGCCAATATTAAGTCGTATTTGGGAATTCCGATCTCCCGTGTGAATGGAGAGCGGTTTGGGACGTTGTGTGCGGTGCATCATAAGGAAAGTGAGTTTGACAGCAAGAGCATTAATTTGCTGCAAAGAATTGTCCGGATGTTTTCTTATTATTTGGATCTGGAACGATTTGCTTACCGTGATTCTTTGACCGAACTTTATAACAGACATTACCTGTCCAATTTTTTTGAAAGCGATCCCAAAAATGGAGGGGCGATCTTTTTCCTGGATTTGGATGGGTTTAAAAAGATAAACGATACACATGGCCACGATACTGGGGATCTGGTGTTAACAGAAGTTGCTTCGAGGTTGCAGAAATTTGTAGGTGAGCACGAGGATGGTTTTGCAGTTAGATTGGGTGGAGATGAATTCATCATAATTTTCTCTCACATCTTGAGCAAAGAGGAAATGAGCATGCGAGCAGAACATTTGCTGAAGATTTTAAGTAAATGGGACAACGAGTATCATCTCTCTGCAAGTATTGGGATTGTGACTTATCCGATAGGTGGCGATATCGATTTAAATACACTTCTTAAAAAAGCAGACCATGCCTTATACCTGGCAAAGACGGCAGGAAAGAACAGGCATGAATTCTATTAAGCTATTCAACAATTCGCCGAATTGTTGAATAGCTTTTTTTTTGGAAGAACTAGAAAATATTGAAAAAGGACAGCGAGAATGTGATATAATAATCAGAAATTTAAGAAAACTTAAGTGTATTTACGATTTTCCATATAAAACTGCTTTAAAAGGAGATTTCAGATGAAAAAGTATGCGGCGGAATTTATCGGTACCTTTATTTTAGTGTTTCTGGGCACTGGAGCAGCAGTCGTTTTAGGCGGTTACACCGGGGGAACCGATGTAGGGTTTCTTGGGGTGCTTGCCATTGCATTTGCCTTTGGGCTCTCAATTGTTGCAGGTGCTTATGCAATCGGCCATGTTTCAGGGTGCCATGTGAATCCGGCAGTGTCGTTGGCGGTCCTGATTTCCGGAAACATAACGGTTAAGGAGTTTGGGGGTTATGTGGTTGCGCAAGTTCTGGGCGCACTGGCAGGAAGCTCGGTCCTTGCCTTTGTCACTGCGAGTTCTATAGGTCTGGAAGGATTCGGCGCAAATGGTTATGGAGAGTTGAGTGCGGTCGGGCTCAATTTGTCAGGCGCCCTCGTGGTGGAAGTGATTCTGACTTTCATTTTTGTACTGGCGATTTTGGGTGTGACTTCAAGCAAGGCTACCTCGCACATGGGCGGGATTGTCATCGGGTTCACACTGACATTGGTGCACATTATTGGCATTCCTTTGACAGGGACTTCTGTTAACCCGGCAAGAAGTTTGGCGCCGGCCATTTTTACTGGCGGCGATGCACTTGCGCAGGTCTGGGTGTTCATTGCAGCTCCACTGGTCGGGGCAGCCCTTGCGGCCATTGTGTTTAAATCTTTCTTTGTGGTAAAAGAAGAGACCGGAATTGAAGTGGCCGGCAAGTCCGATCTGGATGAAGCAGGCAAGTAATGAGTGCTGAATCGTCAAAAAAAGAAACGGGGCTGCGCATCTGCAGCCCCGTTTCAATTCACTTTCTTTTCATCAATGCCCGAATCATGTAAACTGGTTAAGGTTAAGAAAAAATGTGATAAAATTGCTGATACATTAGATAGATAGAATGTTTGGATGAAAGGATTGAAATTTGGTTATGAAAGAGAATTTTTGGCAGGAGTTGCCGAAACCGTTTTTTGTGTTGGCGCCGATGGAAGATGTGACGAATGTTGTGTTTCGCCATGTGGTGGCCGAAGCAGCACGGCCGGATGTGTTTTTTACCGAGTTTACGAATACGGAAAGTTATTGTCACCCGGAAGGCATCTTCAGTGTGCGCGGGCGTTTGACGTTTACCGAAGACGAGCAGCCGATGGTGGCTCATATATGGGGCAATAAACCCGAGCATTTCCGGGAAATGAGCATCGGAATGGCGAAGCAAGGCTTTAAAGGGATCGACATCAACATGGGTTGCCCGGTGCCGAACGTTGCAGCCAAAGGAAAAGGCAGCGGCATGATCCGCTATCCGGATAACGCAGCCGAGGTCATCGAAGCGGCAAAAGCGGGCGGATTGCCTGTCAGCGTGAAGACGCGCCTTGGTTATACTGATGTGGACGAGTGGAGAGGCTGGCTCTCACACATATTGGAGCAGGATATCGCCAACTTGTCGATTCACCTGCGCACGAAAAAAGAAATGAGCGCGGTGCCTGCGCATTGGGAATTGATTCCGGAGATCAAGGCATTGCGTGACGAAATCGCACCGGATACCCTATTGACGATCAATGGGGATATTCCGGATTATCAAGCCGGCATGGAGCTTGCTGAAAAATATGGCATCGATGGCGTCATGATCGGCCGCGGGATTTTCCACAATCCGTTTGCTTTTGAAAGAGAGCCTACAGAACACGACAGCGAAGAGTTGTTTGATCTCCTGCGGCTGCATCTGGACCTTCATGATAAATATTCCGCAGAAATCGGTCCGATCGCGTTTAAACCGCTCCGCCGTTTCTTTAAGATCTATGTCCGTGGAATCCGCGGAGCCGGTGAATTGAGAAACGAACTGATGTATACCGAATCGACGGATGACGTGCGGACATTGCTCAATAACTTTCAAGCTGTGGCTGTAGAGTAACGTTTCATCTGACGCAAAGAAAATAGCGCAACCCCTGAAGCATCAAGGGTTGCGCTATTTTCTTTGCGTCGATTGGAGGGAATTCAGCCTTCCAAAATTCTCAATATGAGGTTTTCAATCACTTTTTCATTGAGCATGTTCTTTTGATTTGCAAGCGGCAAAACGCGTTTGCCGGTCTCAACGTCTTCAACAAATATCACTTCACGTTTTACAGTGTTCGAGAAGCAGATCATATACTTTTTTTCATTGTAGTCAATGACGCTGAAACGAGTTCGGTCTGTAAGAAACCAATTAGGAGAAACCACTGGATACCCGCCTTTGCTGATGGATTTTAGAATAGTATGACACGATGCGAAAATGATGTAAATAAAAACTCCCACAAAGGGGAGTTAAAGTGCTTTGCTGCGATTCAGGTGCATATCTATAACAGCGGCTGCTTCTTCGATCGTATTGAAAAATTCAACTTCAGAGGTTTCCAGAAACGTCAATTCCAAAGTGTTTGTATTGGGGACGCAACTTGCCAGGATCAAGTCTTGGCTGTCTAATGTGAACGTTTGGGTAATACGCACATTATTATATTGGCAAATCGTACTCAGCAATTCGCTGATATGGTTTATTTTCAAGAGAATTCTCCTTTCCAAAATGGACAGTGACTGAACAGAGCCAAAGGAATCCACATGAATTAAAAGATTGTCGAATAAGCATACCACTGGAAATTCTATTGCACAGGACACTACGACCTATTTTCGGGCATTAAAAGAAGCCGATTTCCCAAGCGGGAAGCCGGCTTCTTTGCTTCTTGTTTAGATCACCCATTCAGCAATTAATTCTTCGTTTTCTTCAACCCATTTTATAGCTCCATCCAAAGGGTCTTCGGCATTTTCAACATAGTCAATGAGCTCGCCGATTTGCTTATCATTCATCTTCCAATTTTTGAACCACTCACTTACTTCTGGATGATCTTCTTCAAAACCCAGTCTTGTAGCATGGTGGATTTTTTCTGTGCCGCCATATGTATTTTGCGGATCTTCCAGAAATTTTAAATCGTGTGCGGAGAATACCCAATGCGGGCTCCACAGTGGCGCTACGAAGGGTTCTTCATTGATCATTGCTTTGCTGATTTCAGCTAGCATGGCAGATTCAGAACTTTGCAGCAGGTTCAATTCAAGACCATAGTTCTCAATCAGTTGTTCCGTCACTTCCATCGTTCCAGCGCCGGGATCCAAGCCAATAATCGTGCTGTCGAAAAGTTCTTTATGTTCATTTAAGTCTTCTATGCTATTCACCTCTTCTAAACTGGCTGGAACAACAAGACCTACCTTTGCATCGTCGAACCACGTAGCATCGGAGAAATTAACCGTATCCTGATATTTCTCCAAATAATTAGCATCCTGAACCGGTAGCCATATTTCTAAACTGGCATCTATCTCACCACTGTCTAAAGCCATCATCGTGACTCCCATGTTTAAAAGATTCAATTTCACATCATACCCTTTTTCTTCTAAAATGACTTTCCACATGTTTGTTACCGCAATGTTTTCAGACCAGTTCACTTGGCCGATTGTAAGTTCTTGATCGCTTTCCGCCGTCTCGGAGCTGCCCGTTTCTCCATCTGCACTTCCGCATGCTGTCAGTACGGCAGCGAATAGCACCACTAAAATAAAACTGAACCCTTTTTTCCATTGATACATATTGCAAAACTCCCCTTTATGATGATATCTATTAATTAAAATACATTTAATAAATTAAATGTATTAAAATTTTATTTAACGTAAAGTCCGAAAAAAACACTCCTTGTAAAAAGGAGTTCAACATTCATAGGATCAGTCTATAGCAAACAAGCTATAGACTGCCTAAAGAATCCGTGTGTCCTTAATCTTGTGGTTCTTTCGGCAAGAATTCAAAGATCTCGCCGCTTCTTATGCTGGCAGCTAAACTTTCCAGCCAATGATAGTATGCTTTGGATTCTTCGAGTTGATCATAGTATTGCTTGGCTTCTGCCACAATTTCGGGCGTGCTGGTAGAATCTTTGATGACCTCGATAAACTCTTCTTGTGACTCCGCAATGGCTTCCATGTTCGTCTTCACTTCTCGTTCCCACATTTGACAGTAAAACACGATAAACGAGCGGAAGAAATTTTTCTCGGCTACATAAGTATGTTTTCTTGAACCGCGTGTATATGTTTTCTTCACCATTTTAATTTCTTGCAGCTTGCGGACGCCCGTACTCATACTCGGCTTGCTCATTTCAAGCTCTTCCCGCATTTCATCAAGGGTCATTTGTTCTTTAAAATACATCGTCGCATATAGATTTGCAGCTGCAGGCGTTACCCCGTATAAATCCATTGTCTCTGCAATGGCGCCGATGACTTTATCTTTGGCTTCTTCCAACTTCATTCGGGATCTTTCAGCAGGTTCACTCATAAGGTCGCTCCTTCGTTAATAAAGTAAACAGTGTTAAATAATGATTAAATCTTCTTAACAGACTTCATGTTAACCTGTTCAGCTTAAATGTCAAACGCAAAATGCCGGTTTTTCTGCTGGAAACTCTCCAAGATCCCAATGCTCACCGGTTTTCCAGAAGAATCTGATTCCGGATTTATTTTTAGATCAAGGCTGGTTTTGACAGGCAGAAAAGGGAGTGTTATGTTTGGAGTGTTAAATTTATTCTTAACGAACTTAATATAAAATCAATTGGAGTTGAACAACTTGAATTTAAAACTACAACAATACATTAACGGCAAATGGGTGGACGCGAATTCTGGGAAGACGCGGGAAATCATCAATCCTTTTAATCAGGAGATGATCGCTGTTGTCCCGGAAGGTGACGAAATGGATGCAAAAGCAGCAATTGCTGCAGCTAGAGAAGCATTCGATAATGGCACATGGGCTTTTGCACCTGCAACTGAGCGAGGTGTGATTGTCAGGAAAATCGCCGAATTGATTGAGAGAGATAAAGAGGAACTGGCTGAACTGGAATCGTTGGATACGGGCAAAACAATAATTGAGAGCCGTGGAGACATGGATGATATCGCTGGAGTGTTTCGTTATTACGCAGAACTTGCGGATAAAATCGGCGATGAACGAATCGATTCTCCAGTGCCCAACTCGAGCAGTCGAGTCGTTCACGAACCTGTTGGCGTCTGTGGGCAAATCACGCCTTGGAATTATCCTTTGCTGCAAGCGTCCTGGAAACTGGCGCCAGCGCTGGTGACTGGAAATACGTTAGTCATGAAGCCTAGTGAAATTACACCGCTTACGACCATTAAAGTATTCGAATTGATGGAGGAGGCGGGGGTGCCAGTGGGCGTTGTGAACCTGGTTCTTGGGGCAGGCGCATCAGTCGGCGCAGAGCTTTCGAGCAACACGGACGTGGATCTGATTTCTTTCACAGGCGGACTTGCCACCGGTAAGAAAATCATGCAAGCGGCTAGCGTGAATGTGAAGAATCTCGCACTTGAGCTTGGCGGGAAAAACCCGAATATCATCTTTGCGGATGCGGATTTCGAAATTGCAGTGGACCAAGCGCTAAACGGCGTCTTTTTCCACGCAGGACAAATTTGTTCCGCAGGCACAAGGCTGATTGTAGAAGAAAGCATTCACGATGAGTTTGTTCATGCACTCGTGGAGCGGGTGAAGAAATTCAAGTTAGGAAGCGGATTTGACGAAGACACGCAAATGGGCCCGCTGATCTCAGCTGAACACCTTGCAAAAGTGGAACAGTATGTAGAAACCGGGATCCAAGAAGGTGCAACGCTGGCAGTTGGCGGCGGACGCCCGAAGAATCCTGAATTGCAAAAAGGCTTTTTCTACTTGCCTACTCTATTTACAGACTGCACAACCGATATGAAAATTGTACAAGAGGAAGCGTTCGGCCCGATTATCACGGTTGAGAAATTCCGTGCAGAAGAAGAGGCAGTCAAACTGGCGAATGACTCCATCTACGGACTGGCCGGCGGAGTGTGGACGAACGATATCGTGAAAGCGGAACGCTGTGCGGCTAAAATGCGCATGGGTACGGTATGGATCAATGAATTCAACGTTTATTTCCCGCACGCCCCATGGGGTGGGTTCAAACAGTCAGGTTTCGGACGTGAACTTGGCAGACAGGGACTGGAAGAATATACAGAGACCAAGCATATCTTCCGTAATATCAAACCTGAAGCTATGAACTGGTTCTAAGCCGATTTCCCTAAAGCATGTGTACGCAATGAGTTTCAACAATCAAGGAGGAACAGAAAATGAGTGAAATATATGATTTTATTGTCGTTGGAGGAGGAAGTGCAGGTTCCGTGCTCGGCGACCGTTTAAGTGAAGATGGAACGAAAAGTGTCCTGGTTTTAGAGGCCGGGCGCAGTGATTATTCATGGGACTTGCTGATACAGATGCCGGCAGCATTGCCATTTCCCGCAGGCAATAAACTGTACGACTGGAAATACGAATCTGATCCTGAGCCCTATATGAATGGACGGCGTATTAAGCATGCAAGAGGTAAGGTGCTCGGAGGATCGAGCTCGATCAACGGCATGATTTACCAACGCGGCAATCCATTGGATTATGAGCGCTGGGGAGCTGACAGCGGCATGGAGTCCTGGGATTTTGCGCACTGTCTTCCATACTTCAAACGTTTGGAAACGGCACTGGCCTCACCGGATGATGATCTTCGCGGCCACGATGGACCGATCAAGTTGGAACGCGGACCCGCGACCAATCCGTTGTTCCAAGCTTTCTTTAACTCAGGAATAGAGGCTGGCTA
This sequence comes from Planococcus sp. (in: firmicutes), assembly GCA_035461045.1. Classification (GTDB taxonomy): domain Bacteria; phylum Bacillota; class Bacilli; order Bacillales_A; family Planococcaceae; genus Planococcus. The sequence goes on along the minus strand of DATHVY010000195.1, from coordinate 5,889 downwards.
CTCCCGGACCCCGGATGTGAACGGCTTTCGCCAGGAAGGATTCGGACCATTCGATAAGCATGTCTACAAAGGCAGACGCTTGTCAGCTTCCCGTGCATATTTGCATCCGGCAATGTCGCGTCAAAACCTGACGGTGAAGACTCGTGCATTTGTGGCCAGCATCGATTTTGAGGGTACACGAGCCAAAGGGGTGACCTATCGCCAAAACGGCAAGACTCATCAGGTCGAAGCCGGTGAAGTCATTCTCTCAGGCGGTGCGATCAACACGCCTCAGCTGCTGCAACTGTCAGGTGTCGGGGATGCCAAACACCTTCGCTCACTGGACATCGAACCGGTAGTGGACCTCCCGGGTGTTGGGGAAAACCTGCAGGATCATCTCGAAGTCTACATCCAGCACTCTTGTCCGCTGCCTGTTTCCCAACAGCCCAGCTTAAGTAAAGCACGGATGCCTTGGATCGGTTTGCAGTGGTTGATCTCACGCACCGGACCGGCAGCGACCAATCATTTCGAAGGCGGCGGTTTCGTCCGTTCGAATGAGGATGTGAAATATCCGAACTTGATGTTCCACTTCCTGCCGGTAGCTGTTCGCTATGACGGACAAAAGGCGGATACAAAACACGGATTCCAAGTGCACGTTGGACCGATGTACTCGGATGCCAGGGGATCCCTGAAGATCCGTTCGAAAGATCCGAAAGTCTATCCGAGTATGGTTTACAATTACCTGTCCACTGAACAGGATCGCCGCGAGTGGGTTGAAGCGATAAGGGTTTCGCGGAAAATCATGTCGCAATCAGCGATGGCCCCGTATAATTCAGGGGAAATCTCACCTGGTGCGGCCGTCAGTACGGACGAGGAGATTCTCGAATGGGTGGCGAATGATGCGGAGACGGCACTTCATCCATCCTGCACAGCGAAAATGGGACCGGCAACGGATCCAATGGCTGTTGTCGATCCGTTAACGATGAAAGTGCACGGGTTGGAAAACGTTCGTGTGGCCGATGCATCAGCCATGCCATACGTGACAAACGGCAATATCCATGCCCCTGTATTGATGCTGGCGGAGAAAGCAGCGGACCTCATCCTGGGCCGCGATCCTTTGAAGCCGATCCATGCTGATTTCTATCGCCATGGCGTACATGCGGCTGATGCAGGAACAGTAACCAAATAACGTTTTCAATAAGAAAGCCTCCATCCGAATGCATTTGCTCATTGAGCGCGCATTTGGATGGAGGCTTTTTTTACGAATCATTTCAATAGTAAGACCGGCGTGGAAATGTACTACTTTACCAACTGCTGAATGACCGAATCACCATACGTGGTATAAAAATCACGATTCTCCAAATCAAACCGGCTACCATTTCAGTAATCGCATAGAAGCTGAAGTCTTTCAAACACTCTTTCAAGCTGATATCCTCGTGTTTCTTTTTGCGGGAATCTTCCTTAGGCTCCATTGTCATGTTCCTTTGTCCTTTCAATAGCGGAATGGTTTTATTCGTAAAGATCTTTATACCGCTTCATGAATTTCCGGTCGATGCGCTGTTTTATTTTCCACGGGACCCTCCCATGGAGCGAGCGATCGCCATAAGTCAGGAACGCATCGCCTCCGCCAGTGGAGAGAATGGAAACAAAACGCTTTTGCGGAGTGAAGCTCATGAGCTTACCTGTGGAGAAGCTGTTTTTTAAATTGTTCCAAAGAATCGGACCTTGCCGGACTGCGTAAACGCCGTTTTTAGCGAGCGATGGGTAGCGGCCAATCGAGATGCAGTCGCCGGCACCGAAAATTTCAGGATGCTGCGTGCTTTGCAGCGCTTCGGTGACTAGTAGAAATCCGCCGGCATCTGTCGAGAGTCCGGAGCGGCTGAACAGTTCGGCACTTTTCGGTCCTGTCAGCCACAGCACATCTGTTTGCGGATGCGACTTGCCGTCGCTGGCCTCAACGGTTTCATCGTCGATTCTGTCGACCGTTACATTGGTGAATACAGGCAAGTTCTTTTTCCGTGCAATGGCTTCAATTTTTTGGGATAGGGATTTTCCTTGGCTGCTGAGCAGGGAGGTCGAGCTGAATAGTGTTGTGTTCAGTGGCAGCTTTTGCTTTTTACGCCAGGACTGGATGGAAAATGCCAACTCCACTCCAGATGCGCCGCCTCCGACAACGACCGGGTGAGCGGTTTCCCGCAGCCGCAGCAGTTGGAAGGGAAACCGGTAATTCGGTTTGATTGAGGATACATGCTTTCTTAACGGATGGGGAATATCCGTCTGCGATCCGATATCGAACGAGACGATGTCGTAGTGGTAGTCCTTTCCACTGGTGCCCGTCAGTCTTTTTGCAACTGGATCAATGGCTTGAATCGTGTCTTTGGCAAAAGCAACGCCGATCTTTTCTGCAAACCTGCTCAAATCGATGCGGATGTCGTCGATGCTGTAGACCCCTTCTGTAAATCCGGAAAACATTCCGGAATAATATTGGTGGACGGAAGGAGAAATCAGCAGCACTTGCACATCTTCCGGTGCCTCTTTGCTCAATTGCTCCAGGCAATGAAGGTGTGCGTGTCCGCCGCCTACCAGAACAAGGATTTTCATACGAATTCACTTCCTTCTATATCAAAATTCGCTTGGCTTCTGCCATACGTTGAAAAATCGTGAAAATTTGTACAGCGATGAATATCAGCGTAATTGCCGTCAGGAAAGGAGAAAAGACGATCATGAGGGTGAATAGGATAAAGCCTTCTGTCCGTTCCCCCAGCCCGGCCTGATAATAGAATGATTTTTGGCCTTGTTTCTCTGATAATGCGCCAACTGTCAAAAAGACGGTCATGGCGACAATGATGGAAACGCTCAGGAGCAGCAAAACCCACATCGAATCCGGAAAACGGAAGGCAAGGCCTAAAATGACGCTGATTTCGACCAAGCGGTCAAAGCTGATGTCAAGCAACGTTCCCCAGGAAGAGGTTTTGGTTTTCCTGGCCATCGTGCCATCAACAGCATCAAGAAAGCCGGATAACCAAAGGGCGAACACTGCCCAAATCGGTTGATCCAAGTATATGAACAGGCCTGCAGAGATGCCGATGACAAAGGCAGTTTTGGTGATGCCATCCGCAGTGAAGCCCCTTTTCAATAAAAAATCGGCGGTTTTTTCGAAGATCGGTTGAACGTGTTTTCGAGCATGTGTATCGAGCATCGATTTCACCTTTTCATTATCAAGATGTGTTTAGTATATAATATGTCCTGCCTTCTAACCCGAAATTCACCTCAATTCACAAAGTTAAATGTGTCGAAATATTCATGATTGCCAAGGGGTCTCGGGCGTAAGTCTTTTCGGTTTTTGATAAGATGTAGTTAATTCAAGATAAGAGGGGAATGGTTGATTTGGTCAAAAAATACGATATTGCAATAATTGGAGCCGGTGCTGCCGGACTGACAGCTGCCTTTACAGGAGCGGGGTTTTCAAAAAGCGTCGTTATAATCGATAAGAATCTGCCAGGCGGAGAATGTACTTGGTCAGGCTGTATTCCGAGCAAAGCGCTGATCAATATTGCAAAAGAAGTCCATCATGCCAGAAAATACACACCGAACCTTCAAATCGACACGTCACAAGTACTTCAAGACATACAAGATGTGATTCAAAAAGTATATGCAGGAGAAACACCGGAAGTGCTGAAGAAGTCCGGCATCGATTTTATTAAAGGCTATGCAACATTTGTCGGACCGAAAGAATTGGAAGTCCAAGGGCAACGCATCCAAGCGAAGAAGATCATTCTGTCCACTGGGACGTCCCCGCTGGTGCCGCCAATCGATGGCTTGGACGAAGTGCCATATTTGACGAATGAAACGTTTTTCACTCAGCAGTCATTTCCAAAAACGATGACGATTTTAGGCGGCGGAGTGATCGGCGTGGAACTGAGCCAGGCGCTGAACCGCCTGGGCGTAAAGGTGACGCTCGTTGAGAAATCAGGACGGATCCTGTCGAACGACGAAGAAGAGCTGGCGTTAATGATTCAACAGCGCCTTATCGATGAAGGAGTCATCATCCATAGCAATTCAGAGGCGGTTGGAGCCAGACAGCAAGGCGAACGAATCGAGCTGACAATTCAAAAAGACGGCAAGGAAGAGATCGTTTCCGGTGATAGCCTGCTTGTCGCACTCGGACGCAAAGCGAATGTCGAAGGCTATGGGCTGGAAGGAGTGGGCGTGGAATTCGATTCGAAGCGCATTCATGTGGATGCGCATCTGGAAACAACGGCTAAAGGAATTTATGCAATCGGTGATGTTGCCGGTCCTTATCAATTGTCGCATATGGCCAATGCACAAGGCATTCTCGCGACACAAAACGCCATTTTGCCGATCAATCGGAAAATGGATTATGAGCATGTCACGTGGTGTACATACACCGATCCTGAGCTTGGACGCTCCGGCTTGTCCGAGGAACAAGCGCGCGAGAAATACGGCGATTCGATCCGGATCTATGAACATGATTACGCCCATATCGACCGTGCCAATACGAAAAAAGATTCGATTGGGAAAGTGAAAATCATCCTGGACAAAAAAGGGTTCATTTTAGGCGCCAGCATTCTTGGGGACCGTGCCGGCGAAATCATCAGCCAGATCCAGACCATCAAATCGCTGAACATCAATATGGGGAAACTGTCGGGTGTGATCCATCCATATCCGACGTATAGCGAAGTACTCGTGAAAATCGGCAAAAAGGTGTATGTCGACAACCTGTTGAACCAACCGGTCGTCAAAGCCTTCAATAAAGCGAAAGATGGAGAACTTCCGGCACAGAAAATCTCCCTATACGGAGCGGCCGCTGCTGCCGGAATCGGCATTGCCAACATAGCGATCAAAAACAATATCAAGCCAAAACTGGGTGTGGAAAATGGCCGCTTGAAAGAAATGCCTTTGACACAGAACGCCATTTCATCCCAAACACAGAAACAAGATAAGTACGTGCCAGCCTGGCCATATCATGGCAGCAAAGAACAAGCGAAAAAGAACTTGATCGGCATGCTGAGGGGCTTTGAAAGAATCGAGATTCTCCAAAACGATGAGAACTATGTGTATGCAGTCGCTACATCGAAAAGATTGAAGTTCAAAGACGACATCGAGTTTTATTTTAATGATGCCGCCGAAAGAATCGAGTTCCGTTCCGCTTCACGTGTCGGGTATTCAGATTCCGGTGTGAACCGCACGCGCTATGAGGAGATGAAAAAACGATATAACAGCATCTCGACGCATACCCGAAACTCATGAACAAACGCCAACTAACGAAAGGGCTGTTGATAGCCATTGCTGTCGCAGTGATCATCTGGCTCAGCCGTTCCGTATTGGAAGTGGATGCCAACGATCTCCGGAACTGGATCCTGTCATTCGGCCTGTGGGCGCCAATCATGTATATCATCATTTATACCATCCGGCCGTTGGTTTTTTTCCCGGCGTCGGTTCTATCGATTGCCGGCGGATTGGCTTTCGGGGCCTGGATGGGCACCATCTATACCATCATTGGAGCGACACTTGGTGCCATGCTGTCTTTTTACGTCGCGAAAACATTAGGCAAAAGCCTGGTTAAGAAAGATTGGTCAGGCAATGCCGGGAAGATTCAGGCGCAAATGGAAGAGAACGGTTTTTTCTATGTGCTGCTGTTCCGCTTGATCCCGGTCATCAATTTTGATTTGATCAGTTATATGGCAGCCATTGCGAAAGTCCGCTTCGGATCTTTTGCATTGGCGACACTCATTGGGATCATCCCCGGGACCTTCGCTTACAACTTTCTCGGCAGCAGCTTTGTCAGCGGAAACCCGCGAACCATCTTTTTCGCGGTCCTCGTTTTTGTCGTTTTAACGGTCGTGCCGATCTTGATCCGGAACCGTTGGACCAACAAACAAAAACTCG
>DATHVY010000194.1:0-4524 GCA_035461045.1 Planococcus sp. (in: firmicutes) | reverse complement strand
TACTTGTTGGATTGGAAAAGCCGTTTCAGTTGTTTTCATTCAATGCAGCTCCTTTTATCATTTATTCTATTAATGAAACACGGAAATGTTTCGTTTGTCTAATGAATCGCATTAAGATTCTGATAATTGGGGATTTACGCTCCGTTGGTCGTGATTTATGCTTCGTCGGACTGAAAATACGCTCCGTTGGAAGAGAAATACGCTCCACTGGAAACAAAATACGATTCTGCGCATGAAAAAAGCCGCTTCCCCGATACAGGGGGAGCGGCAGCATAATGTTAAACTCTTTCACACATAAGAATTTCGCGTTCGAAGAGGCCTTTTTTGGCGATGCAGCGATCTGTAACCTGAAAGCCTGCCTCCTGAATCATATGATCAATCGTTTCGATGGTCACCACGAGCAACTTCTCCGTGAACGGATACGCATGCTTGAGAATTGCCAGTTGGTCAGCTGGAGTCGCATGCGTGTACAGGTTATACGGCATGTCGATAATCGCTACGTCATAACTCTTCTCCACTTCGGCAATAGGACCCAGATCAACTTCTCCTGTTAATCCGAAATGCGCGATGTTTTCCCGTGAGCCAAGAACGACGAGTGGATTAATGTCACGGCCGACAATATCGATGCCCATTGAGAGCGCCTCCACTAACACAGTGCCGATGCCGCAGCACGGATCAATCGCCTTGATACCAGCCGGATTGGGAACAGCGATATTGGATACCGCTCTGGCAACTCGTGTGCTGAGAGCAGTAGAATACTCTCTCGGTTTTTTCAAATGTTGGAACCAAATGGCTTCACTTTGTAAATAACTGCCGAAATACCAGCGTCCGCCAAATGGCATCAATCCAAACGTGATGTCCGGGTTATGGACATCCGCCTCGCCCTCGATGATGGACCCGATTTGCCGCTCGATTTCCCGTTTTTCCTGAAAATCCACTTGTTCACTCGAATCCAAGCCGTTTATTTTGACGAATATCACTTTGAATGTCGAATCATTCATTTTCACGGCTTCCACTTGCGATAAAATAACCGCGAGTTCATCGCCTTCAAACAGGACTTCGATCCGCTCCTTGATAAAAGGGCTTCGGCTCGGATTGATGTCGTTGCGGCTTTTTAACACTTTGGATTCAGTATGCTCACCGAAAAATGAGCGCATCTCCATTTGGCATAAGTCTTTTTCGTCGCCGGTATAAGCGTACGTGTATATAAAATCACCGGTATTATTCAATTGTTTCAATTCATCCCGCCCTTTGTTGTCTTAAAAAATGAAGCAAATCTACTCGTCTTTAATTGAAGGGTGACTTCAGTTGCTCGAGTACGTCGAGGTCGCTGATTTCAAGCCATTGCTTATAAATTTTATGGTCCCGGATCAGAAAAATGATAATCCCCGATTCTTTTACTTGCTGATTGATGCAAGGGATATCTGCCACTCCGCCTTTATAATGGCTGAAAGTAGTGAAGCGCATGACAATTTTATCCTTTTCTTCGACCGTGTCATTGATGAGCCAACGGCATTTGACGAAACTCTTCCGATGCCAGAGGAGCCAGTTTTTAAAACTTTCCCGCCCTTTATAGCCATGTTGATGCCCATGCAGATACGTCACAATCTCATCCGCCATCAGTTCATCAACTACGGATAAGTCCATTTCCACGTAGACTTCCTCCAGCCACCTGGTAATAATCTGTCTTTTTTCAGGACTAGCCATATAGCATTCTCCTAACTAATGATCTGCAACTAATGAAAATAGTGGCGATGAAATTACACAACAACTTCTACTTACTATCAGTATAAGCCAAAAATTGATTTCCGTGAAATCATGCACGCTGGTTTTCCCTAAAAACACTCTTTGCATCAGTTTATTTGCTACGCTCACTCAGTCAAGCAAATAAACTGATTAAATATCAATTATGTGACAAAATGAAAACAGATAAAATATTAGTTCAGTTGCCAAACACCGCGGATTGGTTTATTCTTCAGAGTTGAAGGGTTTTTTCAAAGATAAGGAGGGATCCCATGGAAAATCTGCATCAATCCCTGGAACCATTCATCCAGGATGCCGGCTGGCTTGCTCCTGTCCTTTTCATCTTGCTGCACCTGGTTCGCCCTTTGCTGTTTCTCCCGGTGATAATTGTATGTATCGCAGGTGGTGTGCTCTTCGGCTTTTTTGAAGGGGCTGTATTATCTTTAATCGGCCTTTCTTTAATGAGTTTGGTCTCATACCTGCTGGTTAATAAATTCCCTAAATTCAAGAACAAAATTTCCCGTCTGAAAAATAAAATGTTTTCAGACCGAAAAGTTTCCTTGAGCCAGGTAATGGTGCTGCGAATTATGCCATTTGTACATTTTCACCTGTTGTCGTTTTATTTGATGGAAATGACAAACTCTTTCAAAGAGTATATGAAGTTTTCAATCATCGGACTGATTCTTCCCGCCGTACTTTATACCGCTTTCGGGCAAATAATCACTGAGTTGTCTTGGCTTGGAACGGCTGTGTTATTCAGTATACTGGCGATCATTTTCAGCGTCATTGGCAAGTTGAACAAATCCCAATTGGAGCCCGACTATCATAAACCTTAATTCAACGGTTTAGCACACGGCAACGCGCCGTGTGCTTTTTTAAATAATATATAGATTTAATGTGATTAGGGTATACCGTAATATACGGTTTTTAGTAAAGGAGAATTCGAATGCCAGTATTCATCTCAAGTGGAACAAACTTATTTTATGATGACCAAGGTGAGGGCTTTCCTCTCATCCTGTTGCACGGACTTACCAGTAATCATCAGATGTTTTATAAAGAAATCGATTTTTTCAAAGAGAATTTCCGGGTTATCGCTTTGGATTCCAGGGGCCATGGAAAATCGGAACGGCCAGAACACTACACTTTGTCTGATCACGTGGAAGACACCATTGCACTGCTCAACCATTTGGATATTGAATCCTGTCATATCATCGGCGTTTCCATGGGAAGCTATATCGCTCAAGGAGTGGCAATCCGGGTTCCCGATCGCGTTCAGAAGTTGGTGCTTGTCGCGACAAAACCATGTGGCGACAAATCTTCCATGAATGAGCTTTACGAGGAGTATGCGGATGAGATGGAAGGCATGAACGCATTGGATAAAATGAACCATGCCAGCCAATATATGTTCCATAATCATCAAGCGGTCGGGAAGTGGCTAAAAGAAACAGCCCGGAACAGCCAGCAGTTAACGATGGAAGAACGCAAGTCTGCTGCACTGGCTTTACGGAATTTTGATTTCCGGGATGAGCTTGGAAAAATCCAGGCTGAAACGATGGTCATCAGCGGCACACATGACGGGTTGAACCCACCGGAAAAAGGACGCGAAACAGCCGTTTTAATCCCAAATGCAAGTTACCTGGAATTCAGGAAATCCGGGCACGCTCCGAATGTTGAACAGGAAATGCTGTTCCTTGGAATTGTTGAAAACTTTTTAGATTAATTCAAAATCAAAATCCGCCCCGAACATTTTTCTAATGTTCGGGGCGGATTTTGATTTGATATTGAAGATTAGCCTTGCAGTATTTGATCGATTTGCTTCAACTCGTCGGCTTCCAGCGTAAGTTCCGTAGCGGCAATATTGGATAGGACTTGCTCCGTCCTCTTGCCACCAGGTATAACTGAATCCACGCCTGGCTGCGCCAATAGCCACGCCAAAGCCAGGTTCGATAGATCTGTTCTTTTTTGTTCAGCCACCCGCTTCAATTTTTCCACAATGGCCAGGTTCTGTTCAAATTGTGCCTCTTGAAACAGAGGAACATTATTCCGCCAGTCCCCTTGGTCAAGCTTGAAATCTTTCGTGTATTTCCCACCCAAAATTCCGAACGCCAGTGGTCCATAAGGGATGACGGAAATGCCGTGTTCGACACAGTATGGCAAAAGATCTTTTTCAATTGACCGGTCAAGCATGTGATATTCAAGCTGAACTGCTGAAATCTCACCTGTTGAATTGGCTTGCTTCAATTGTTCGAGATTGACATTCGAGACGCCGATCGCCTTGATCTTCCCTTCGCTTTTCGCCTTGGACAGTTCAGCCACTGCTTCGTCCAATGGGTTCTCTCCGTCAGGCCAGTGGATATAATAGAGATCCACGTAATCGGTCTGCAAACGTTTCAGGCTATCTTCCAACGCATCCTTCAAGTATTGAGGTGAGTTGTTTTTACCTCCGGTGCGCCAATCGGCACCGCCTTTGGTAGCCAGCACAATCCCTTCTCGCTGATATTCTTTCATCACTTCTCCAACCAGCTCTTCTGAACGGCCTTCACCGTATACATCTGCCGTATCGATAAACGTAATCCCCCGCTCGATGGCAGAACGAACGAGATCTTTTCCATCCTCTTCTTTCAAATTCTCGTACAGGTTATGCCCCCCGACTGCATTAGTTCCAAGCCCGAGAGTGGAAATTTTCAGTTCTGTTCCTTTCAATGAAGAAAAATTCATGCAAACACCCTTTCTTAAATGGTTTGTTTCATTATAAAGCTCTTGGCGAAAGAATGCTGAACT
>DATHVY010000193.1:0-4565 GCA_035461045.1 Planococcus sp. (in: firmicutes) | reverse complement strand
TCCTCCTCCGCTTCCTGCTGCAGGATCAATTCGTCCAATTCTTCCTGGCTGACATAGCGGGTGATTTTACTGGTGAATAAAATACCTTCCAAATGATCCATCTCATGAAGGATCGCTCGCGCTTCATAGCCTTCAGCTTCCAGCTCATACCAGGAACCGTCCCGCTCTTGTGCTTTGATTTTGATATGGTCATAGCGTTCCACTTCTCCGTAGATTCCCGGAAAACTCAGGCAGCCTTCGATATCTGTTTCCGCTCCCTCAAAAAGAACAAGCTCCGGATTGATCATCTCGATCCGGTCCTGGCCCTCCCGAAAGTCGACGATTGCTGCACGCACTGCGACCCCTACTTGAGGAGCGGCAATTCCGACTCCATCCGCTTCGATCATCGTTTCATGCATATCATCAAGCAGAACGCCAAGGTTTTTATCAAACGTAGTCACTGCATTGCATTTGGTCTCTAAAACTTCACTAGGGTGTTTTACGATATTCCGAATCGCCATCGTTTTTTCCTCATTTCTTTTACATGACCGAAGTCGGGTTCATATCGATCGACAGGGTGGCTCCTTTTTTCAGCCATTCCGACCGGTACATTTTGATCAATTGCTGCATCACTTCGGACAATTTAGGTTCTTTTTTGTATTTTATCAAACATTGATAGCGATATCTATTGTTCACACGGGCGATCAAAGCCGCTGAAGGACCGATCACAACGGTGCCGAGCGACAAATTCGCATTCAAATATTGAACGGTTTGTTCAGCATATCCTGCGACGGTCATCAAATCTTCATGCGTGAATTGAACATTCACCACATAAAAGTAAGGCGGATAGCCGCTTGCTCGCCGCATCGCCATTTCCTGCTCATAGAACGGTTCGTATAATTGATCTTTTGCCAAGGTAATCGCGTAATGCTCTGGCGTATACGACTGGACATAAACGGTTCCCGGAAGTTCGTCGCGACCTGCTCTGCCGCTGACCTGGGTCAGCAGTTGATAGGTTTTCTCGGCTGCGCGGAAATCGGGCAGGTGCAACGTCGTATCAGCTGACAGTACACCAACCAGCGTGATGTTCGGAAAATCCAGCCCTTTGGCAATCATTTGCGTGCCGAGCAGAATATCCGCTTTTCCTTCACCGAACGCAGACAGAATCTTTTCATGAGCCCCTTTTTGGCGTGTAGTGTCCACATCCATTCGAAGGACGCGAGCATCCGGAACCAATTTTGCCAGCTCTTCTTCCACTTTTTGTGTTCCCGTTCCGAAAAAACGAATATGTTCACTTTCACATTCCGGGCATGTGTGGGGGACTTTTTCATCATAGCCACAGTAATGGCATTTCATCATTTCCGTTGACCGGTGATAAGTAAGTGAAATGTCGCAATTCGGACATTGCATAACGATGCCGCAATCACGGCAGAGAACGAAAGAGGAGTACCCTCTTTTGTTTAAAAACAGCACAGTTTGCTGTTTCTTTTCGAGCCTGTCCCTTATGGCTTCTGCCAACTGAACAGAAAACATCGAGCGGTTGCCACTTTTCAATTCCTCTCGCATATCAACAATGTGCACTTGGGGCAAAGGCTGGTTTTTCGCCCGTTTTTCCAAAACAAGCAATTCATAAACCCCTTTTTGTGCACGTGCATAAGACTCTAAAGAAGGAGTGGCACTGCCCAAAATAACCGGACATTGATGGTATTCACTTCGCCAAATGGCCATATCCCGTGCATGATAACGTGGGGAATCATCCTGTTTATAACTGGACTCATGCTCTTCGTCCAATATGATCAGCCCGAGGTTTTGAAAAGGAGCAAAAATTGCAGAACGTGCCCCTACCACCACCTTGACTTCGCCTCGCTGAATTTTCCGCCATTCATCGTACTTTTCACCAGCAGACAACCCACTGTGCAACACGGCGACCAAATCGCCGAACCGTTCTTTAAAGCGGATGGTCATTTGAGGAGTCAATGAAATTTCAGGAACAAGCATAATGGCTTCTTTTCCTTGCTTCAGCACCCGGTCAATCGTTTGAAGATAAATTTCTGTTTTCCCGCTTCCGGTGATGCCATGAAGCAAGAATGTCTTGGACTGGCCAAGCGATCCATCGATTGCGTTAAATGCTGTTTGCTGAGCAGGAGTCAGGGACAAAGGAGATTTGGTTTCGATTTGAGTCAGGAGCTTGGGGTCTCTGTAAGATTCCGCCTGCACAATTGAAGCCGCTCCTTTTTCAACAAGACTGAGAATCGTCGGCAAAGACGTTCCGGAAACCTTTTGAAGCAGGGAAGATTCAATCTCTTTGCCCAGATTTTCTTTGAAGAAGTCCATCAGTTTAAGTTGCTGCTTGGCATTTGCGCGAATTTCAACCTTTTCCAGAATTTCCAAAGACTCCGGAATTTGAATCATCCTCACTTTTTTTACGGAGGTCTGCTGGGAAATGTTCGTATCCGCGATGATATTTCCTTTGTCCAGCTCACCTTTTATCAGCCCATAATGTCCAATTGCATCTTGAGCTCGTAAAAACGGTTTGTTGCCGAAATGCGGCTGCAGCGGGGCAGCAATTTCTTCCAGTGGCACCGTTAATACAAAACGCTTTTCATACTTGGCTCGGAGTGCAGCTGGAATCATTACTTGCAGGGCATCAATCTCAAAACAGACTGTTTTCTCTTTCATCCATCTTGCCATTTCCTGCATTTCTTCATTTAACACAGGAACCACGTCCATCAACTCGTGGATTGCTTTGAGCCTGGCTGGGTCGAAATCCGATGATTCTTTGATGTTTGTGATAAACCCAAGCACTTTCCGGTTTCCGAACGGGACTTTCACGCGCATGCCCGGTTCCGCCAACGGCTCTAGCTCCTTCGGTATCAGGTAATCAAATGGCCGATCAATCGGATGCGCCGCTACATCAACAATGATTTCAGCGATCATATTTTTCTTCCTGTTCAATTATGAGCTGGATGAGCCGGTAAGCGAGCTCCTGTTTTGGCATCAAGTCGAATGTTTGTTCAAGCTCATGTTGCCCATAAATTGTGACTTTATTGGTATCCGATTCAAACCCTGCCTGTGCTTCGGTGACGTCATTTGCGATGATGAAATCCGCATTTTTCTTTTTCAGCTTTTCTTTGGCGTACTGAGAGACATTGTTGGTTTCGGCGGCAAAGCCGATCAATACTTGGTCTTTCTTGTGCGTGCCCAAGTATTTTAAGATATCCACCGTCCGCTCGAGCAGGATGGAGGATTCGCCGTCCTGTTTTTTCATTTTTTCGCCGGCTGTAACTTTAGGGCGATAATCCGCCACAGCTGCCGTTTTTATGACATAATCGGCATCTTCAAACTGCTCTTTTACCGCTTCGAACATATCTGCTGCGCTTTCCACTGAAATGCGTGTGACTCCGGGGGGAACCGGCAGCGATACCGGGCCGCTGATGAGAATCGTTTCAGCACCCATATCAGCTGCCGCTGCAGCCATTGCATAGCCCATTTTCCCACTCGAAAAGTTTGTTAAAAAGCGGACAGGGTCAATCCGTTCACGGGTTGGACCCGCCGTGACGACGACTTTTTTCCCGGACAGGATTTTTTCTTTTGTAAAGAAACCGTTGACCAATTCGACGATTTTTTCCGGCTCTTCCAATCGCCCTTTGCCCACATAACCGCATGCCAAAAAGCCTTCTGAAGGCTCAATAAACTGAACTCCATCCTCATGAAGACGCTGGATGTTGCGTTTCACAGCAGGATGGTCATACATATGAACATTCATTGCCGGTGCAATCCAAACCGGCGCCGTAGTGGCTAGTAAAGTTGTTGTAACCATGTCATCGCCGATGCCGTTGGCTAGTTTCCCGATAACATTAGCCGTCCCTGGGGCGACAATCACGAGATCTGCCCAATCGGCAAGATCGATGTGCGCAATAACACTGGAGTCTTTTTCATCGAACGTATCATAAAACACGTCATTTCTAGACATCACTTGAAAAGATAAAGGCGTGACAAACTGCTTTGCAGATTCGGTCATGATGACCTTCACTGAAGCACCCGCCTGGGAAAGCTTGCTGACAAGCGCGACCGCTTTATAAACAGCGATTCCTCCGCTTACACAAATTAAGATTTTACGATTCGCTGACAAACCGAACACCCTTTCTAAACAACAAACTCCCAAAGAACAAATTTGCTCTGGGAGTCGTCAGTTGCGATTAATGGTTAAATTTCATCTTCGTAAATTGCAAATTCGTCTTGGTCTTCCAATCTCAATGCACCGGCTGCAATTTCTTCCAAAGCTTTGCCCACTGGTTTGATGGAAGTATAATGACTAAGTTTATCATCGCCATGTTCGTGCAATTGGCGTGCACGCTTGGAGGCCAAAGCCACCAATGAATATTTAGAATCGATCTGGCTTTTTAATTTATCAACGGATGGGTATAACATCAGACATTCTCCTTTAGCATATCAAAATATCGTTTTTCTACACGTTCACGCTTGCAATGTTCGGCAATAATGATGGCGTTGATGCGGTCACAGGCGTTTTCCACTTCATCATTTTCTACAACATAATCGTAGAGATTCATCATTTCGAGTTCCTG
>DATHVY010000192.1:0-3172 GCA_035461045.1 Planococcus sp. (in: firmicutes) | reverse complement strand
TTCGCTGTGCCGTCTTCGTTCAACTCTACGTCGATTCGTACTTCGGAAATGTCAAAGTCGATCGCATGCACCTGTGTAGGAATCAAGAGAATCAAAACGAAAGCCAGCAAGTAAGGAAGTGCTCTTTTGCAACTCATGCTTCATCACCTCTTGTATAGGAATACGAGTCACTCACAGAAAAGTTTCATCGAACCAATCTGAATGCCAACTAAACTAGCTTCTTTCACTGCACGACAATGCTGCCGTTATTGGAAGTGAGCCGGATCAGCGCATCTCCATCGCCAAAGAGGACCTCTTCGGACTCCTGGCCGTACACGTCAATGTTTCCGTTATCGACCCGAGCCTGAATACGGGCGTTGGTGGGCTCGCTATCGGTGCGAATTTCAATACGGCCGTTATTTGTTTCAAAATCGACAGGGAAATCGAGCGTGGCGGTGGTCAATTCGATGCGTCCATTGCTCGCCTGTGCCTGTAATGAGCCTGATACATCGGTGAATGTGATGCGACCGTTCGAGGAGCGGGCGATTATCTCGGCATCCATACCTGTCAGCTCAATGCGACCGTTATCTGTTTGCACATGGACCCTTTCACTTTCGACATTCTGCAATTCGATGCGCCCATTATCTGCTTCGAGCGCAAGTTCATCGGCTTGAATGTTTACTGCCTGAATCGCACCGTTATCACTATCTGCTGAGAGTGATGCCAGACCGTTTTCAGGAACATAAACTTGCAGCGAATAGGAACGGGAAAAGTCGAAGTTGAAAAATCGGGACCGGTCTTCGATTTCGATTTCCAAGCGTCCGTCTGAGAGGTCTGCTGTTAAGGTGAAATCATCGCTATTGCCAGTCAGCACAACACGTGAAGTGCCGTCAGTGCTCGGTAAAAAATCCACTCGGGAATTCTGCGTGCTGATTTGCATTTCTTCGACTTCCTCTTCAAAGGTTTGTTCATCCAACACATCCTGTTGTGCCGGCTCCGAATTGTAGATTGATAGCATAACTGCAATAACACCAAGCAAGATAAGAATGAGTAAAATTCTAATCACCGTTTTCATAGTTAAGTCTCCTTTCTTCCATACATAGGATGGAGTAGTTTTCTTTTATACTGTTAATTTTATCATAAAATTGATAAAAGATATCTGAAAAATCAGTTTAATGAGATAAAACATGGTATATTATTGAAAAGGAAGTGATTTCTTGGAAGAGGCTACCTTATTTTCGCCATTATTCGTAGTGGAGGTCTCTCTAATCATCGGACTCATGATGTTTTTCATTTTAAGAATCGTTTTAAATGAAGCCGAGTTCATAAGGAAAGGAGGATGCCGAAATGTGGAATGTACAAAAGACGGTTTTCATCGATCGCAGAGTAGCAGAAGTTCATTGCTTCGCAACGAATCCGACGCACTGGTATCAATGGTATGCTGGCTTATCCACAGCGGAAAACCTAAACGGCAATGGTGGTAAAGGCACCTGCATGGATTTGAAGTATTCTTTTTTCGGCAGGTATTGGGCATTGCACATACTTGTGGAGGAAAATGGGGTGAAGGATGACGGTTATGTTTGGCGAGGAGAGATTTCAGGCGCTTTTGATGCGACCCAAACATGGCGCTATCTGCCCAAAGAAGGGGGCACTGAAATCCATTTTGAAATGGATTATAAACTCCCGGGCAGCATCTTTGGAAAAATGGCCAACACACTCTATATCGAATCCCTGATGAATCTTTCAGTGGAGGAAACCTTGCAGAACCTGAAAGAAATCAGTGAACGCGACTGACAGATGAATGGCAGATTAGAAAATCTCGGGGTGATTTCAGAATCTGCTTTTTATTGTATTTTGCATGGATTTTCAATTTTTTTGATACATAGTCTCGGTCAATAGGATTAGGAGAGACCGAAACCTGGAGGTGAAAAGGATGGACAATTCATCATTGGATGGTTGGGCGACCGAGCTTCGCAACGGAGTCCTGCCTCTTGCCATTCTGGCTCAATTGAAATCGCCGCAATACAGCTCATCCCTGATTCAATTACTAGAGCAGCGGGGGCTGTTGTTGGATCCCGGTGACCTGCCTCCTTTGCTGCGGCGACTGGAAAAACAAAAGTTGCTGACAGGAAGCTGGGACAAGACAGGGAGCCGGCCGCGGAAATATTACGCGCTGAGTGAAGCAGGGGTGAAAGCACTTGATCAATTGAACAGCGATTGGCAGAGTGTTACGAAGGAATTGGAACTTCTCCTTGATGGAGGTGACAGCCATGAAACTGATTGACCGCTATATCGGCGAAGTGGTGCGCAGGCTGCCGGCGAAGGAGCGCGAGGATATCGGGCGGGAGCTGTGGTCGACGATGGAAGACTTGCTGCCGGATGTGTATTCGGAACAAGAAGAGCGCGAGCTGTTGATAAAATTCGGTGACCCGGCGAAGCTGGCTGGCAAATATGGAACGCAGCCGAAGTATTTGATTGGCCCCCGTTTTTTTGACGTTTACCTTATGCTGCTGAAACTGATCATTCCGATAGTCGCGACTGTCGTGGTGACGGTCTTGATCATCACGACCATTTTCACCAATGCCGGCGATACTTCCCTCGTCAACTTCATAGGACGTCTGATTGGTGACTCGATCTCAGCGGCTGTAGATGTGGTGGTTGGTGTGTTTTTCTGGGTGACGCTTGTATTCGTGATTATCGAATGGGTGGACCGCTCCAATCGTGCGACTGGAAAACCGAGGATTGCACTGCCTGATAAAGGATGGACACCGGAGGATTTGGAAGCCATCCCGGCAACGCCGAAGAAAAAAGCGATTGCGCGAAGTGAACCTGCCTTTGACTTGATATGGACCGCGATTTGGGTCTCAGTTTACTTTAATGCAGATAGGCTGTTCGGCATCTACGAAGGAGGCTCGGATGGGATTCAATTGATAACACCGGTCTTTACTCAGAGCGTCCTTCTATCCTATTGGCCGCTCGTGCTGCTCATCGTTTTCCTGCAAGTGGTTTTAGATGTGTGGAAATGGATGCGCAGGCGCTGGGACTTGAAAGTTGCCACGCTCAATCTAGCCGTGAATACCCTATCTGTTCTGGCTTTTTTCCTGATTTTCAGAAACCCGGAGATTTTCAACGAAGGTTTTCTGGCTTGGCTCGAAGATCTTTTCGGGTCTTTGGTTTCTCTGAATTGGATCGT
>DATHVY010000191.1:0-1635 GCA_035461045.1 Planococcus sp. (in: firmicutes) | reverse complement strand
ACAGACGAATCGACGGTTCCTTATTTTGAATCGTTAAGCCGTGATATTGAAAAGGTGGAAGGCGTGGAAGAAGTACGTGCTATTACGCGCCCAACCGGATCGGTTATCGATGAATTTACTGTAGACTTCCAGTTGGGCTTGCTGTCAGAAGGCGTGACAGATGCAGGTGCCGGTCTTTCTGATGTGCAGGAAGGCTTGGGAGAGATAGAAGAAACACTTGCAGGCATCAGCCAGCAAACCGGTGCCGAGGGCGTCAGTGAAGCTGCAGCCGGACTTGGCGGGTTAAACGAGCAGTTGAATCTTACTGCTCAAGGTCTGCAGCAAACAGGCGACGTGCAGCAGACTGTTGGTGCCATTGGGCAGATCAGTGGCGGGTTGACCGAGATCCAACAAGGACTCCAGGCTGCCTCAGGTCAGCTTGGGGAGCTTGGGCCAGGGTTGGCTCAATTGGCAGAAGGAATTGGTGCTTCAAATGACGGACTCGCGGAAATCGAAAGCGGTCTGGTTGAAGCTGCGGACATGATGCAGCAAATGAGTGACAGTGAAACTGTCCGTGACACAGGGCTGTTCATACCTGAAGGGACGCTCGAAGAGGCGGATTTGGCATCGCTTTTGGAAACCTATACGTTCGCGGGAGATACGGGCATGGTGATGGAAGTGATCCTGTCGGAAGACCCCTACTCCCCGGAAGCGATTGATATCGTAGGGAATCTGAAAGAAACGGTTTCCAGAGCCATAGTAAATACCCCGATTGAAGGTTCAGTAGTCGCCTTTGGAGGGATTTCAAGCATCAACAGCGACTTGGCGGAAGTGTCATCGAACGATTTTACGCGGACGGTGACGATCATGTTGGTCAGCTTGCTGGTTGTCCTGATGGTTCTGCTGCGCTCGCTTATTATGCCGATTTATATGATCGCATCCTTGCTTCTCACCTATTACACTTCTCTTGCGATTACCGAACTGATTTTCGTGAATGGATTGGGGTATGATGGAATTACGTGGGCCGTTCCGTTCTTCGGATTTGTCATGCTGGTTGCGTTGGGCGTCGATTATTCCATCTTCCTATTGGACCGATTCCAGGAAGAGGCAGTCAATGGCGTTCATGTCATGGAGGCAATGCGGACTTCGATGGCGAAAATGGGGACCGTCATCATCACAGCCGCCATCATTCTGGCTGGAACTTTCGGTGCGATGATGCCATCGGGCGTATTGAGCCTGATGCAAATCGCCACAATCGTCATCACAGGGTTGTTGTTATATGGACTGATTGTCCTGCCATTGCTTATTCCAGCCGTTACCGTATCGTTTGGACGGGGAGCCTGGTGGCCATTCAACACCAAAAACAGGTAATGGAAGTGAAAAGCTGCGCTTGCGCAGCTTTTTTGGCGGGATAAGAAAGTAAATAATTTTGATGTGCCATGAACTCCGTGTTCATGGCATTTTTCTATGGTGACTTATGGAGAGAGGGCTGGTCGCCTGCGCGATTCAGCCTGTTTTTAAAGAAATACATACATTTTGAAATTTTCGCTCGAACGAAGATAATATTCAAAATCAGAAGCGTCGCTCCCATCCACGACAACGCCAGGAACTTCCAAAAGGAGACTTTTCGCGTGCGAAAAGTTCCTTATTTGGTTG
>DATHVY010000190.1:0-15171 GCA_035461045.1 Planococcus sp. (in: firmicutes) | reverse complement strand
ATAAGGAACTTTTCGCGAGCGAAAAGTCTCCTTTCTGAAGATCTTGTCGTCGACCGGAATGAGGGCGACGTTTTTGGTCTTGGAGAGAGGTCGAGTTCGAGCCGGATTTTGCTGAACGATTATAAAACTTCCTGAGCGATCATAAATCTCGCTGAACGCTCATAAAAAATTTTGAACGATCATAAAACTTCCTGAGCGAGCATAAATTTTTTTGAACGATCATAACTTCGGAAACCTCCCCTTTTCCCACTCTCAATCAGGTGATTCCTCCTCTTTCGAGTCCAGAGCAAAAGCCATTCGCCCGCGAATGGCTTCCTTTCAACTCAATAAGGAACTTTTCGCGAGCGAAAAGTCTCCTTTCTGAAGATCTTGTCATCGATCCGGAATGGGGGCGACGTTTTGAATCTTGGAATGACGTTCAATTTGAACCCTATTTTGGATGAACGATCAAAAGTCACGATCCCTTCCCAATTCAATAACCAAACTACTAACCCACCCCAATACAAGAAAGCTGGGCGCCACGCGAACAGCCCACTGCCAATAGGTCGTTATCACAAAAGAAGTAAACTTCGAATATGCCCCCAAAAAAACTTAGCACCACAATCCTCCAGCTGAGCTGCGCCACGGGTCTGCTGAAGCGGATAAAAATTTCTAAGCAAGCAATATCATAAACAAGGGGAACATGGTACATCAAATCTATATACTTCCTATTCTTAAACAAAAGACCTGCCGGCGGCAGGTCTTTTGTTATTTCATTTTGCGCAATAAATACAGCAAATATGGTGTTCCGATCAAAGCCACGACCAGTCCGCTTGGAATATCGCTCGGCGCGATGAGAATGCGTCCGATAAAGTCCGCAGTGACAAGCAGCAAACCGCCAATCAAACCGGAAGAAAGCATGAGCGGCAAATGACGGAAACCGACGATGCGGCGTGCGATATGAGGAGCCACGAGTCCGATGAATCCGATGGTGCCCACAATGGAAACAGCCGCCGTCGATATCGCCACCCCAATCACCAGCGCCCATACGCGGGTTGATCGAACCTGCAGGCCGAGTCCCGCTGCTACATCATCCCCGAACGTCAATGTATCCAGGCTTCGCGTAACATAAATTGCCGGACCAATCAGCAGAACAAACAGGATCAATGCAAATCGCACATCATCCCACCCGAGCGCATAGGTGCTACCGGATAACCATACCAATGCACTGGCCACAGCCAATTGCGCTTTTACGACGAACACCTGGGTTGCCGCGGAACCGAACGCGGATATGGCGATTCCCATTAAAGCGACAAGCATCGGCTGGAAATTATTTTTCCATGCCGTTACCAGGATGATTCCCAGCGCCAGCGCCGCCCCAACCGTAGCTCCAAGAGGCAGAAACGCTGCGGGAATTGCCGGGAACATGACGAGCAGAAGCATCGCTCCCGCTCCTCCCATGGAAGTGACACCGAGAACACTGGCGTCGGCCAATGGATTTCTCAGCACCCCTTGCAAAATAACACCGGTAATGGCCAGCATCACTCCGACAATAAAGGCCGTCAGCACACGCGGCACCCGGAAGTTCCAAATAACATTATCCGTCCAGGCGAAGGACCAAGCCAAACCGTTATAGCTGAGTGCCAATGTTGTGATGACCGCGATCATGACTCCTAAAATCGGGACGACAACCGCCAAACGGACCGGCTTGATGGTACCACCCATTTGACGATCTCCACGCTTCAAGGACTTGGCCGTTTTCCAGGCCAGGAACAGGAGCCACGGTCCGCCGATAAGCGCCGTCATCGCTCCGACCGGCACTTCCTGTCCAGGCTGAATCAGCCTGCCAAGCACATCTGCTCCGACCAGCATGACAGCACCCCACAGGAACGCATGTGTGAGAATATTGAAGTGTCCACGAATCCCCATCATTCGTACAATATGTGGAGCCATTAAGCCAATAAAACCGATTGGGCCGACAACGCTGACAGTTGCAGCCGCCAAAACGATGGCGACTCCCCAGGCAGTGAGTTTGATGGCTCTGACGTTCTGACCGAGTGAAGAGGCGATATCTTCCCCGAGTGACAGAATGTCCAACGATTTTGCAAGAAGCATCGCTCCGACGAACATCATCGCGATGACCGGGGCAGCAAATTGCACGCCGTCCCAATTCAATTGCACCAATGTTCCGGAGCCCCATAGGAAGAGCCCGCTCGTTTGATTTTCAAACAACAGTTGCAAAGCGCCTGTCAAGGATGCAAAAAGCAGGGAAATGATCATCCCTGTCAAAGCGACACGAACAGGATCCATCTGCCTTCCGGCAAGCCCAACGACAAGAAGCGATGAAATCACCGCTCCCAACAGCGCGGTCACAAACGGAAAAGCCCCCAAAAATCCAGGAAAGAAAATCATGGAAAGAACGACAAAGAAAAATGCTCCTGCGTTAATCCCCAGTGTTCCGGGAGAAGCGAGCGGATTATTGGTGAGCGTTTGCAGGATTGCCCCAGAAACTGCCAGCGCTCCACCAGCCAGGATGCCGATAACCAGCCGAGGCAGCCGCATCGACAGTACGATATCTTGTATCCTTCCTTCTACCCAAACGCCTCCCAGTAAGTCGGCAATGGTATAATCTGCTTGCCCTTGGGTCAAATGGAAAAGCGATAACGATACAAGCAGGAAAAAGCCCCCTGTCAAAGAGACAAAGGACTTGGTTTTCAGTTTGCTACGCATTAATTGTTCACCATCACGTCAGTGATTTGGTTCATCAACGTCTCAGCGGAAAGAGGCCCACCATATAACCACGTATCCGGACCAAGATCGAATGTTCTGCCCTCTTCCACGAAGGTCAAGTTTTCCCAAACCGCATTGCCGCTCAATTGGTTTTCATAAATGTTGTCTTCATCAGGCACCGTGTACAAGTAGTTGGCATCTTCATAAGCGGTCAAGCCTTCCACATTGAACGTGCTTGAACCGAAAATTTCATGTTGATTCGGTTGGTGGACGTTGTTCAAACCGATTCGTTCCATAATGATAGAAGCCATAGAGTTTGGCGTAAAAACGCGGATTTCAGGAGCTTGTGGCCCCGAGTAGGCCAACGTTAAAATGGAATCTCTTGTCTGAAGGTCTGCCGCCTCTATTTCTGCTGCGCTCTCTTCATATTTTTCTTCAAGATCCGCTAATACTTGCTCTCCCTCTTCAACCCGGTCGACCGCTTTTGCCATTTCCAGGAAAGTGGTTTCCATTTCCTGATACAGATCAATGCTTTCGTCTTCCGGATACGGATTGAAGATTACAGTCGGTGCAATGGATTCCAAATCCTGAAGCATCGCATCATGGCGGAAGCTAACCCCGATGATCAAATCCGGTTCAAGTGCAGCAATCGCTTCGAGGTTTGGTTCCTGGCGTCCGCCAACATCGACAACCGTTTCATCCAATTGCGGTTCAATATTGACATAATTGCCATATTCAACAATATCAGCCATGCCCGCAGGCTGAATGCCTACAGCCAATAAGTTCTCCGCATAGGTCCACTCAAGGACGACCACCCGCTCGGCAGGTTCATCCAATGTAACTTCTCCGTTCGTTCCTTCGATAGTTACCGGATCCCCTTCAGTTTCCTGAGTTTCAGGCTCTTCGTCAGCCGCTGTACAAGCTGCCAAGGCCAGCATGGGAATTGCCATCATAAGTAGTAAATGCTTTTTCATTTTATAACCTCCCGGCAAAGTAAATTCGTTTTATTTGATAATGATTCTCAATACGTTTTCATTCTAGAACTTCCTGTCACAATTGTAAAGTCTTTTATGAATTTATAATGAAAATCATTCTCATTGAGCCAGCAAATATGGTATAGTAACGTTAATGAGAAATCCTATCAATTAGAATTATGGCTGAAGATATGGAGGAATTGTACAATGACGACGGCTGTCCAAACGAATAATCTGTCTGTTGGGTATAACGATAAACTACTATTCGAAAACTTGAATTTATCGATTCCGCGCGGGGAAATTTCAGTATTTGTCGGCAGCAACGGCTGCGGCAAATCGACACTTCTTCGCTCGATTGCGCGTCTGCTCAAACCTCAGGAAGGAAGCATTCTTCTGGAAGGAAAAGATGTTCACCGCATGTCTTCTCGCGAAGTGGCGAAGAAGATGGGCATCCTGCCTCAATCCCCAGTTTCACCAGAAGGTTTAACGGTCCATGACTTGGTGAAACAAGGCCGATATCCGCACCAATCCTGGCTGAAACGCTGGACTGAAGAAGATAGCATTAAAGTGGAGGCGGCGATGAAAGCGACGCATGTCGACGAATTCCGTGATAAAGCAGTGGATGAATTGTCCGGGGGACAGCGCCAGCGTGCCTGGATTGCCATGACGCTTGCACAGGATACGGACATCATCTTGCTGGACGAACCTACCACTTTCTTGGACATGACCCATCAGATCGAAATTCTGGACTTGTTATTTGAATTAAATGAAGTTCACGGCCGGACCATCGTCATGGTGCTGCATGATCTGAATTTGGCTTCACGCTATGCCCACAACATCATCGCCATAAAAGACGGCGAAGTATTCGGTCAGGGAACTCCTGAAACTGTCATTAACTGCGATCTTGTCCGTTCTGTGTTCGGCATGGAATGCCAAGTTTCCAAAGATCCATTATTCGGCACACCGCATTGCGTTCCTTTTGGCAGAGGCCGATGCATTGTACCGGAAATCCGCGAAGCATTAGGCGGAGCCTGAGTATGAAAGAATTGGAGCTTTTTCAAGTCAAGGTCCGCGAGGGCGCCAGTGGATTCATGACCTTGGCTGAAAGCATGGACAGCCGGAATCTGGAATTGCTTACCGAAATCAAATATGCTTCCGAAGCGCCAAGTATGGCTGTAGCCTCATCCATCTTTATGAGGCGCTTCGGTTTTTTTATTACCGCACAGCTTCACCTGCTGGCACACGGCCGGATATGGGATGGTCCATTGGAACAGGTCCATTTGACGAAAACGCCTGGCGGTTTGGCATTCGAAGTGGATGAACGGTTCCTCCGTGAACGTCGCACCGGAGATCTGGAAGTCGTCCTGAAACAGTACGCGCTGCCCGTAGTTGAAGCGTTCCGCAAGTCAGGTCATGTCTCAAAAATTATTCTTTGGGAGAATATTTGGGGCTACGCCATTTGGATGTACGGCATGCTCGAATCTGCTCAAGCACGCAAAGACGTTGAGACTTTGCTGGATGATGAGATTTGGCAGCCGGAAATGCGAAGGTCCTTTTTCCGCCAGTTTCTGGGCGGCAAAAACTTCCCAGAAGCAAAAAACGATTATCAACGCATCACCTGCTGCCTGTACAAAGAATTACCAAACACCAATAAATGCCCATACTGCCCGATGAACAAATAAAACCGATCCGCGGCTGCGGATCGGTTTTATTTATTCTCATTTAATTTGTTTGCATGACCTTTTTTTCAGCAATTTCTTTACCAAATGCAAACTCTCCAAGAATCGGAAAGACCATCGCCTCTTTTTCCACTGTCTTCAATTGATCGACTTGTTCTTGAGTCGCTTCGATTAAGAAGACATCATCCATAAAGCGTTCACTGAATGACAAGTTCGTCAATGAATTCGCAGTTTTCAGTTCTGAAGCTATCCAGTATAGAGGGCTTTCTTGCTTTCCAGCGGGCGCAAAAAGACGGCTTATTTTAGGCTGCGTAACTTCCGCAATCGGTTTATGCCACACTTGGACCAAATCTTCAATCATGGCACTTGATGTCGGCAATTCCCCGGCCCCCGGACCCTGCAAAGTAAGACCTCCTAATAAATCTGTTTGAATGTGAACCGCATTGTCAACACCTTCTACATGGTAGAAAGGATGAGTTTGTGATACAAGTATCGGCTGCACCGAAGACTGTAGACCCTGTTCTGTCAATTCTACGGACGCAATATGCTTGAAACGCAACTCCAGATCTTCAGCAATTTCAATCAGCTCGGATGTGACATTCGTGATGCCTTCAACATCCATTGTTTCCAGGGCAGGCTGCTTGCCAAAAGCGAGTCCGCTCAATATCATCAACTTGAAATAAGCGTCACAACCGTATATGTCATTGCTTGGATCCGCTTCCGCAAAGCCATTTTGCTGAGCGCGATGCAAAGCGTCTTCGAAAGACAACTTCTTTTCACGCATTTGGGTCAAAATAAAATTGGATGTCCCGTTCAGTATCCCTTGGATGGATGAAACCCGGTTCACTTTCAATAACTGTTTAAGCGTTTGAATCACCGGCACTCCGCCTGCGACAGTAGCTTCGAAACCAACGCCAACCCCGTTCTCTACTGCCAATTTCTGCAGTTCGGCTCCATGGGAAGCGAACATCTCCTTGTTGGACGTAATGATGTGGCTGCCTTTATGAATCGCCTTCTTCAAATAACTGAAGCCTGGTTCCTTGCCGACAATCGCTTCAAAAACGAAATGTATTTGGGGCAGTTCCATAATTTCATCAAAATCCGCAGTCACTAAAACATCTTTTCGAATGTTCCGCTTTTTCTGCTCGTCTTTAATTAAAACAGCCACTACTTCCACATCGGTACCCAGAGCTGCCTTCAATTCTTCTTGGTGGGATTCGATAGTTCGATAGACCCCTTCTCCAACTGTTCCAAATCCTAATATCGCGACTTTGATGCCTGACATTCTGCGACGCCTACCTTCTTTATCAAAAATTTATTTAACCTCTCCATATTGTACATCTTTTTCCATCAATTTTAACTCTCTTCTTAAAATTTTCCCACTTATTTTTGTTTTTGGCAACTCGTGCAAAACTACTATTTCTCTGGGAGCCGCATGAGCAGAGAGTTTGAAGCGAACAAACCTCCGAATTTCCTCAAGTAGCTCCGGACTATTTTTATAACCTTTTTTTAGGACAATGAAGGCTTTTACGATTTCGCCCCTGATTGCGTCCGGTTTTCCAACCACACCTGCTTCAGCAACTGCCTGATGTTCGATCAGTTTACTTTCCACTTCAAAAGGCCCAATACGTTCACCTGAAGAGTTGATCATGTCATCACTTCTGCCTTGGAAAAAAATATATCCATCTTCATCCTGATAAGCCAAATCACCAGAAAGATACCATTCGCCAAATTGAAAATAACTATCGAATTTCTCTTTATTTTTCCATACTGCTTTCATGATAGCTGGCCAAGGGGCTTTGATAGCGAGATGTCCGATTTCCCCGGATGGTTGGCGTTCTCCCTCTTCATCAAGAACTGCGATTTCGATTCCAGGAAATGCACGGCCCATCGAACCCGGTTTGATAACCTCAGATGGCAGATTGACGATCAGTTGTGCTCCTGTTTCGGTCATCCACCACGTGTCATGGATTCGCAGCCCCAACTTGTCTACGCCCCAATGGATGACTTCGGGATTCAAAGGCTCTCCGACACTCAACAGGTGGCGCAATGAGCTCAAATCAAACTCTGCGAGTGCCGCGTCCCCTTCCGCCTTGAGCATCCGGAATGCGGTCGGAGCGCTATACCAGACGGTGACTCCCGCCTTTTCGATTGTGGAATACCATGAACTTGCATCGAACCGGCCTCCGTTCAACACAATGGTCGCCCAGT
Source organism: Planococcus sp. (in: firmicutes) (assembly GCA_035461045.1). Lineage (GTDB taxonomy): Bacteria > Bacillota > Bacilli > Bacillales_A > Planococcaceae > Planococcus. Next base: position 7,598 of record DATHVY010000190.1, on the reverse strand, counting down.
TCAACCAAGGAGCGAAAATTGCATATACCGTACCGGTCACCCAACCCGGGTGGGCGGTGCACCAGTAAACGTCATCTTCCTGCAGGTCCAGCACCCATTTTCCTGTTTGGTATTGCTGGATCATGGCACGGTGGGCATGAATGATGCCTTTCGGCTTTCCTGTAGAACCGCTTGTATAATGGATATTCAACGGGTGATCGAGCCCAACCCATTCTGTCACATCTTCCTCAGCTTCGGTTTCTCTCAGTAATTGCAGCAAAGAAATCTCGCCCTGGCCGCATTCTTCCGGTTCCGCAGTGACGAAGATTTTCTCAAGCGACGGAAGCTCTTCTTTCGGAACCCGTTTGGCCAGTTCCGCATCCGTTATCAAGTATTTGCCATTGCCATCAGCTATTCTGTCCTTGATCGCTTCTTCCATAAATGATTCGAATAGCGGTCCTGCTACTGCACCTATCTTGATTGCCGCAATCATCGCGATATAACAATCCGGATTTTTCGGGAAGAATATAAAGACAATATCCCCTTTTTGAATGCCGCTTGCTTTCAACACCGTTGCCAGGTGGTCTGTTTTTTCTTTCAGATCCCCAAACGTCAACTTGGTTTCTTCTTCCCCATTTATGTAATGAAGGGCCAGCTTTGAACCGAACCCTTCCTCAACGTAGCGATCGATGCATTCGTGCGCCATATTCACTTTTCCAGTACGGTGCCAGCTGAACTGTTTCTCCACTTCTTCCCATGAAAAGTCAGCCGCCTCTGTTTGATAATCCGTTAAATTATGTGTATGTTTAGTCGCTTTATCCGGTTGAATTTCAAGAATTGTCATATCTATTTCCTCTTTTCTGTCCGTGTTAAGTCCAATGATTCCAGAATCTCCGCTTTCATTTTCGCCAGCTGTTCATCTCCGCGAAAACGCGGTTTCGCGATGGAAACTTCGAGTTCTTTACACACTTCTCCAGGCTGGCCGCGCAGGATAATGATGCGATCGCATAAATACAACGCTTCATCGATATCGTGAGTTACCAATACGATGGACGCCTGGTATTGTCTCCAAACATCCAGCAGGAGATCCTGCAGCTGCATCTTTGTGAAAGCGTCCAGCGCGCTGAACGGTTCATCGAGCAGGAGCACTTCCGGATTGGTGATCAAAGCCCTTGCAATGGATACCCGTTGAGCCATTCCCCCCGATAAGTCTTTTGGGTAATGCTTTTCAAACCCCTGCAGTCCGACCAGCTCCACGAACTCTTGCGCGGCTTGCTGTTTAGCTTTGGAATTTTGTTTCAAACCAAAACTGATATTGTCCACTACATTCAACCAGGGCATCAAGCGGGGCTCCTGAAAAATGATGCCGACCTTTTCATGAACGGCTTTAATGATTTCTTCATCTATTTTCACGGCCCCGGAATAGTCGGGGTCAAGGCCGGCTATCGTTCGGAGCAGTGTGCTTTTCCCGCAGCCGCTCGTACCGAGCAAACCGATGATTTCGCCCTTGCCCGATTCAAAGCTGACATGTTGAAATCCCGCTGTTCCTTCACTGAACGTCCTTGATACATTTTTTAATGAAAGCATATGCCCACTCCTTAATGTTGCTTACCGAAATTATCTTGCCAATGAAGAGCCCGCGCTTCAAAGAATTTGAGAATCGAATCAGTCAATTTTCCGAAAATGGCGATCATGACGATACTTGCCAGCACTAAATCAGGTGAATACGTATTCTGGCCGACAACCAGCAAATAACCGATGCCTTGGCTCGCACCCATCAATTCTGCAGCCACCACGAACATCCACCCGAGGCCCAATCCGCTTCTGAGTCCAGTAAAAAATGATGGAAGCGATGCGGGCAGAATGACTTTCCGAATTAATTGAAAGGGGGTGAAATTGTAAATTCTACCTACTTCGATCAACTTACGGTCTACACCTTGAATCCCGGAAATAATATTCAAATAAACGGGAAAGAACACACCCACTGCAATCAACGTGATTTTAGATGGCTCTCCGATGCCCATCCACAGGATGAACAACGGCACCCAGGCAAGTGACGGAATGGATCGGAACCCTTGAATCAAAGGATCCACCAGCAGTTCTGCGGTTCTCAAATAACCGACTACTGATCCGATGACAACCGCAAAAGCAACACCGATGCCAAAGCCGATAAAGATGCGGTATAAGGTGATGCCGATATGCCCTCCCAAGCTGCCCTCTGAGGCCAACAACCCCACTCGTTCAAGAACTTGCGTGGGAGCGGGAAGCAGATGGCTTTCAAAAACACCAACGGAACTGAGATATTGCCAGACAGCTAACAAGACAAGCGGGAGCAAGCTTCCCATGAGCATAAGTTTTAATCTGTTCGGAACCCGCAAGCGGGCTTTTTTAACTTTCCACCGGTTAGGCTGGGTTAGGATTTCGTTTTTGCTGGTCATGGTTTCTTCCTCCGCTCTTTTTAGCTAATGGCACGTACTAGTCTTCAATGACTTCTTCGGCATATGCCGGATTGATCAAGTCTTCCACCAATTCATCCACATTTGCTGATTCGCTGATCAAGCTTCCTTCTTGCAGAATTTCTCCGGCAGATTGAAGAGCTTCAATATGTTCACTTCCGGGAAGCGAGTTGGAATAATCTGTTCGTTCCAATTGTTTTCGGGCCACATCTTCATCAATTCCAGCTTCCTTCACCAGAATTTGCACTGCTTCTTCCGGATTCTCCAAAATCCATTCTCTCGCTCTTTCATACAAGCCAATGACTTTTTCTACTTGCTCCGGATGCTGTTCGGCAAAGGCAGTTCGGACATTCAACACACCATAAGTATTAAAATCAGGATTGCGGTAAAAAAGTTCGGAATCCGTCGTCAATTCGACCGTTGCCATGTGCGGATCCAATCCTGCCCAGGCATCCACTTGATTGTTGGATAAAGCTGCTGCTCCATCCGAATGCTGCAAATTGACGATTTCCACGTCGCTTTCGCTCAGTCCCGCTTCGTTCAAGGCACGCAGAAGGAAGATATATGGGTCTGTGCCAAGAGTCGCCGCCACTTTTTTCCCTTTCAAATCTTCAACCGATTCGATGCCGGACCCTGAGTTTGTCACCAGCGCTGTCCACTCCGGTTTTGAAAATACATACACACTTTCAATCGGTGACCCGTTTCCTTTTGCCAGCAATGCCGCCGCTCCGGCAGAAGAACTGAAATCCACGCTGCTGCTGTTTAAGAACTCAAGGGCTTTGTTGCTTCCCTGGCTAAGAACAAATTCCACTTCAATACCGTCTTCAGCAAACGCTTCTTCCACCCAGCCAAATTCACGCAAGACAAGACTGGTTGGTGAATAATAGGCATAATCCAGAGTGATTTTCGACAAATCCTGCTGATTCTCCCCGCTAGCACTTTCTGAACATGCCGCAAGAATTGTAATAGACAATAATGCAAGCACCCCTATAATAAAGCCTTTTAATTTCGCACCTCTTTTATCTTGAGTATTTAGCTTTTTCACCGAACCCTTAGTTGCTGTCATTTCAACCATCTCCTTATCTCATTTTTTCTATTTGAAAACTAGGTTTACTTTCGGAAATCAAAAAGACCCTTCTTCACAAAAAGAAGAGGGTCCTATGCCTCTTCTTATCTGTCAGGCAAATGCACCTGCAGGAATTAGCACCTTTTCAAGAAATCTCTTGCTGGTTGCCGGGCATCATAGGGCCTAGTCCCTCCGCCACTCTGGATAAGAAGTGATTATTCAATTGATCTTGCTCATTAAAAACAGCAATCGCTTTTCAATGTTATGGATACTGTTTGCTTCGCGGCGATAAGGAAAAGAAAAAAAGACCTCTCGATAAGAGAAGGTCTTTACTCCTTCTCTTATCTGTCAGACATGTGCACATGTCTGCAGGAATTAGCACCTTTTCAAGGAAAACCTTGAAGGTTGCTGGGTTTCACAGGGCCAAGTCCCTCCACCGCTCTGGATAAGAGTATTCATTTATTGAAATAATGGATGTGCTGTTCAAAGCTATGTTGATGATTGTAGTATGTTCAGAAAATAAAGTCAATTGAATTCCGCAATCTTTTTTCAAAAACTGCTTTTTTGTGTGAATAATGAGAGAATGAAAAAGGGCAAATAGACTGTATATATAGCAAGGAGGAATTTTATGAAAATGCCAGAAGGCTTAAAATACGCACTCGCTGCTCATTCGGTCACCCTCGATCGTGAGAGCCCCCATGTATTGTCCTCCGACATCACACAGTTGATCACTGAGACCAGGCTTTGGAGCGGAGCGGAAAATGACGGAGTGGCAGTTTCTTACTTTTTCCGCCAATATTCGCTCTTTATATCTGCTCAATTCGACTTGCTGACGAATTACAACGGCTATTTTTCGTGCTCATGGCAGGACCTGCGATTTGAACGCGTGCATAATTACGGCTATAATCTGCTGCAAACGGTTGCTGATTCGCAGACCTTCACCACCATCAAACCCGAAGATCGTTTTCATGCGATGCACTTTATCCTCCACCGGCAAGTGGATGAATTCATCCAGGCATTTCGCCATCACGTGAAGATTTCTCCGAACATCTTATGGGACAATATTCTTGGCTCCGTCGTTTGGTTTTACGCATCATTGGAAAAGCGGGACCTGCGAAGAACAGCAGAAGATTTGGAATGGCTGTTGAATGCTGAAAACTGGAAGCCGATAAGAACTTCCTACATGAAAAAACTATTGGGTGATGCAACGTTGGAACGGGCCATCTCGGGACCACTCCGAAAAACTTGCTGCCTGTATAAGGAATTGCCGCATTACAGCACATGCACATTTTGTCCATTCCCTAAATAAACTACCGGCCCCAGCTTGAATGCTGGGGCCGGTAGTTTATTTTTCGAAAACTTCGCTGAATATTTTGTTCAGATCTGAATTTTTCAAGTTTTTATGGATACTGCTTGTAGGCTTTTTACGCAGCGTCTTGTTGAATGATGTTACCAGCTCCGCTTCGCCCACGACGTGCAGCTGTTCCCAATTACGCTCTGATTTCAACTTTTCCACTTTTGCTCCCATTTCTTTATAGAAACGCTCGAGGTTTTCGCGCATCCGGTCTTCCAGTTCATCGACCGGACTTCCTCCACCGCTGCCACCAATAACCGGGCTGTTGCCTCCGGCTGCACCTCCGCCAACCGACCCTGCGCCGGAGCCTCCTGGGGTGCCGACTCCTGATCGTCCTTGAATTCTTCCGGAACTTCGAACCCCTTTTTGCTCAGTCCAAGTATCCAGTCCGGGATCGAATTCAAAATGCAATTCATCTTTCAGCTTGCCCATTTCCGTATCCAGAATCCGGATTTGATCATGGCTGGTCATTACGATCCCAGACTTCGGATACGCTTTGTACATATACGTCAGCTCTTCCACCACTGGATGTTTCTCCCAGTGAAAACTTGTTTTCACTGGGATTTGGACATGATGGACAGACCACAAGTCTTCATGAGGAGATGCAAAAATAACGACCCCTTTTTGAAGTTCGTTTTGGTGGTCCATTATTTCTTTTTCAACCTTTTTCCGAAGTTTTTTATAGATTTTTAATTCTTCTTCATTGTTTGATGCCGTTAAGTATTCTTCCACTCTTTTCAGGCCGTTCTTGAGATGAATTTTCCAAGCACCATTTTGTGCGTTTAAATCCGTCGGGTTTGTATTCAGGTAAACGCTCAATACACAACGGTCGTCGCATTGTAACTCTTTCAGGGATTGAATTTCGGCATGCAATGTCATAAACTCATCATCCTCCTTAAAATCCATTCTTACTTATCTCAATACCCCAAGCCACTTTCTCTAAACAGTTTAAACTTTTTGTTTTAAATATTCCGAAGTTTTAAATCTTCTCTAAGTGGTAAACAAATAAAGACATAAAAATTTAGGGAGTGGATAATTACAATGGAAAACGTAAATAAAAAAGTTGATGAAAAACTAAAAAATTTCGATGATGAGAAAAAAGAAGAAATATTGGCGAATTTCGAGAACTTCAAGCAATATCTAGCTCAAAAAGTTGAAATCGGTGAGAAAATGGGCTTGAGTGAAGAACGCTTGGCTCAAATCACTGAAAAAGTATCCAATTATCTCGCTAAGCATGAAGAACCGAAAAACCGGGAAGAATATGTATTACAACAACTTTGGCTTGTTGGAGAAAAAGAAGAGCGCCACATGCTGGCACATATGCTTCTCCGCATGATACAAAAAGAAGATAATAACTAAAATCATTTTGACAGCTTTATGGCAATAAAAAAAGAACCTTGGAACCTGTGCAGATTTTATTCTGTGCAGGTTTTAAGGTTCTTTCTCTGGAAACTCCATTGCAAACTTCAGCTGCAAGCCTTCAACGAATGATCTCCAGCAGTTTATAGCTTACACATATATCAACCATGAGATCTTTGCGTTCTTTTGCAAATTGAATAGAAATTCGCTCATGGTCCCGTTCGATTATTTCTCCTGTTCCAAACACACGATGGCGGACCTTGATCCCTGCCAGAAGTTCGTCCTCTTGCTTCACCGCGTTCGGGTTATCCGGCACTTGCACCCCTGATGGCGGCTTCGCTTTTTTGCCTTCGACTTTCTTCAATTGCTTCACTGGAGCCATAATCTTCCGGGTCTCTTTTACAAAACGCGATTCATCTCCAAAACTGATCAATTCTAAATGCGCTTTTGCTCTTGTCATACCCACGTAGAATAATCGCCTTGCTTCTTCGAGCGCATCCGGCTTTTCTGCGTCTTCCTCAGCCGGGATCACCCCTTCCACAAGATCAATCATGTAAACCCGGTCAAACTCCAGTCCTTTTGAGCTGTGAAACGTCGAGAGGGTCAACATGTCCTCCGTCTTCTCCATTTTGGCCTGCTGGGTTACTTGTTCCAGCTCTTTCAGCCGTTTTGCGAATTCCATCATCGAAGACAAAGGGGCTGCAATTTGTTCCAGCGTCATGAGAATCTGCTCCAGGTAATTCAGTTTCATACCGAACTTTTCGGCACGGCTCGCAAGCATTTGGTCATATCCAAGGTCTTTCCGGATGCTCTGGATTACCCGAAGTGGCTTCATGCCACTCAATGCTTGAAACCACTTCTGCTGCTCAGTTAATAGTTTTAACTGATATTCTTTGACTGTGACATTTAGGTTGATTTCATCGAAAGCGTTTTTTTCGGTCGGCTTCATACGGCTAAGGTTCTTTAGTTGGGCGCCTGACCAGTATGCATTTGTTTTTGAAGCAATCTTAGCGTAAATATCAATGCGCTCCGGCTTTAAACTGAATCTCATAAAATTCAGCATATCCTCCACAATCCAATGGGAGAAAAATCGGTTGTCTGCGTCTTTCATGTAAAAGGGGATTCCCAGGCGGTTCAGTTCACTGATCAGCAACGTGGAGGACGAGTTGTTGCGGTATAATACAGCCACATCCCCGTACTCAGACAGTTCTTTCAATTCTTTGAAGAGGTATTTCCACTGGTCGTCTTCTGAAGACAGTTTTTTTATGACAAGCGGTCCACCTTCTTCTTTTTTGGTGAACATATTTTTATCGTGTCTTTTCCGATTCGCTTTGATGAACAAATTGGCAGTTTGCACGATCCTTTGTGTTGAACGGTAATTGCG
>DATHVY010000189.1:0-4598 GCA_035461045.1 Planococcus sp. (in: firmicutes) | reverse complement strand
GTTTCGGTTAGGAGAAGCCTGCCTTTGTGGCCGCTGTTGGTTTGCAGGCTGCTGTGGGCCAGCTGGCCGCCCGGGCCGTTGCTGAGCATCACCTTTTTCACCTTGTTCCCCTTTTTTCTTATTGAAAAAAGATGCGATTGCCATCAGAACCAAAGCGAATATGAGACCTTCCATACGAAAAACCTCCCTTACTACTCGACGTTTTTAGTCTTTTCGTCTGAATTATCTGTTCCGGTTTTCGCGATTGAATCTCTCATGCTTGTATCAGCTTGGACGTTCTTATAATTAACGTAATCCATAACTCCGATATTTCCAGAACGCAGAGCTTGAGACATCGCCATCGGAACTTCCGCTTCTGCTTCGACAACTTTAGCTCTCATCTCAACAACGCGCGCTTTCATTTCTTGTTCGCTTGCTACTGCCATTGCACGGCGCTCTTCAGCTTTTGCCTGTGCAATTTTCTTGTCAGCTTCAGCTTGTTCAGTTTGAAGTTCAGCACCGATGTTCTTGCCGATATCAACATCAGCGATATCGATCGACAGGATTTCAAACGCTGTACCGGAATCCAAACCTTTACCAAGAACTGTCTGGGAAATCAAATCTGGATTTTCCAGGACTTTCTTATGGCTCGTGCTTGAACCGAGTGTTGAAACGATACCTTCGCCGACACGAGCAACGATTGTATCTTCACCAGCACCACCGACCAAACGATCGATATTTGCCCGAACAGTGATTCTAGCTTTCGCTTTCACTTCAATTCCGTCCATTGCCACACCGGCGATAAATGGAGTTTCGATCACTTTTGGATTAACGGACATTTGAACCGCTTCCAAAACGTCACGGCCTGCCAAGTCGATCGCTGCTGCACGCTCAAACGGCAATTCGATGTTTGCACGGTGTGCTGCAATCAATGCGTTGACAACGCGGTCAACGTTACCACCTGCCAAGTAATGGCTTTCCAGTTGATTGATCGTAACTGTCAAACCAGCTTTTGAAGCTTTGATCAAAGGGTTCACGATTCGTTGCGGGATTACCCGACGAAGTCTCATACCGATTAACGTGAAAATACTGATTCTTACTCCTGCTGCTACTGCAGAAATCCACAGCGTAACAGGTACGAAGGTAAAGAATATCGCCAACAGGATAAATATCCCGATTATGGCAGCAACTAACCCAATGGTACCTAATTCAATTCCCATTCTCTATTTCCTCCTCTTCCTTATCTAGTTCGCGCACGACGATGCGTGAGCCTTCTACCTTGATAATCTTAACACTTTTTCCTGAATCTATGAAGCGTCCTTCGGAAATTGCATCAATTCTTTCTTCATCCAGTCGGATAGTCCCAGTCGGGCGAAGCGCCGTAATCGTCTTGGCAATCTGGCCGATCAATTCAGGACGATTGACGGTAGAGACATATCCACTCTCAGTATCTGTTTTATCCGTCAAGATCATACCTTTGAAGAAATGTACTTTTTTGCCAAATATTCTCACTAATATCACCATCCCTGAAGTTGCTACCATAAGAGCAATAAGTACCGCAATAGCCATATGACGCATGTCGCCGCCTGCCAGCAAAATACTGCCGACAATCGCTCCCAATCCTAAAAATCCTGCCACGCCACCTGGTATAAAGAACTCAAGTGTCAGAAGCCCAAAGCCGATAAAAAGTAGAATCAGTGATTCATATCCAGCAAGCCCTGCAACCAAATGTCCGTAGAAGAACAACATCAACGATGAAAACCCCATGATTCCTGCAACTCCAAGACCGGGAGTAAAAAGTTCCAATATAAGCCCAAGTGCTGCAACAGAAAGCAGAATCGGAACTATCACCGGATTCGTGAGAAAACGGGCAAGACTTTCTGAAAACGTTTCTTCCACAATGACAACTTCAGCATCTTCAAAGCCTTTTAGAGCCAAAATTTCATCTACTGAAGTCACAGTGCCTTCAGAATATCCAACTTCTTCGGCTTCTCTGGCGTTCAATGTCAGCAGCTGCCCTTCGGCTGCCCGATAATCCGGCAAATCGATGGATGCATCCCCCATAGCGCGTGCATAAAGTGGATTGCGATCTGACGATTCCGCTGCACTGATCATCGAGGATAGCCAAGCACTGTTTGCCTTGTCATCCGCAGCATTGCCAGTCTGAAGGATGACCTGGGCCGCACCCATCCGGCCGTTCGGGTGCATATAAATCTCATCATTGTAAAGAGCCAGAAAAGCTCCAGCCGACAATGCATCCTGATTGATGAAAGCGATTGTTTCAATCTCCGTTTTGTTCAACGAGCGGGCAATTCCATCCGCCGCGTTCACAAAACCGCCTGGGGTGTCAATATCAAAAATGATGGCTTCAGCACCAGCTTCTTCAGCATCATTTATGCCACGCTCGATAAATGCTTGAAGTCCACGCTCAACTTCATCCTCTATTGGAATCACATATACTTGCGATGCAGCAGCCTGAGTGAATGGCACCAGCAGCAGAAGAGATAGAAACAACAGGCTAAAGGCCGTAAACGCTCTAACTTTGCGCAAGCGAATCTCTCCTTTCAATTATTCTAATGGTATATTTACGCATGAATTGGTTGGAAGTTTCAAAAAATGCTCCTAAATCCATTATAGAGGAAAGATATACAAATAACGAAAGGATACGCTTTCAAAGGAACACAGAAAAACCGGCTGCCCGAGAAATTCGGGCAGCCGGTACTGGGCTAGTCGTTCTTATTTTTTAACAAGCTCGATTTTAAAGTAAGGTCAATTAAAATTTACGTTTACGCGCAGCTTCTGACTTTAGCTTACGTTTTACGCTTGGCTTATCATAATATTCGCGCTTTCTTACCTCTTGCATTGTTCCAGATTTAGAAACAGTGCGTTTGAAGCGGCGAAGAGCATCTTCAATCGATTCGTTTTTACGAACTACAGTTTTTGACATCTCTTTTTCCCTCCCTCCGAACACACGATAAAGAATATAACAAAACTGCTATATACTTTAAGATTATATCGCAAATTGTGAAGCGGGTCAACAGTTAATAATCGGATTTCGAGGTTAAACCTTGCATGATTTGAACACCCGAGCTTGCCCCTATGCGGGTCGCCCCTGCATCGATCATCGCTTGGACATCTTCAAGGCTTCTTACTCCCCCTGAAGCTTTCACTCCCAGCTCACTGCCTACCGTTTCACGCATAAGTTTAACGTCTTCAATCGTTGCACCTCCGGTTGAAAACCCGGTGGACGTTTTGACGAAATCCGCTCCGGCTTCTTTTGACAAACGGCTGGCTGTCACTTTTTCCTCATCCGTCAGCAAACAGGTTTCGATGATCACTTTGACGATCGCTTTGCCTTTTGCAGCGTTGACCACAGCTTGGATGTCTTCTTTCACTAGATTTTCGTCGCCGCTTTTCAATGCGCCGATATTCACGACCATATCGATCTCTTCTGCCCCTTTTTCAATGGCATCTTTCGTTTCGAAAGCTTTAGTTTCCGAAGTGGATGCGCCTAACGGGAATCCGATGACAGTGCACACTTTCACGGTGCTGCCTTTAAGGCCATCAGCAGCTAGTGAGACCCACGCAGGGTTTACACAAACCGAAGCAAATGAGTTTTCTGCGGCTTCTTTGCATAGTTGTTTGATCTGATCGGCAGTAGTATCCGCTTTTAATACTGTGTGATCGATATATGAGGCAATGTTTTTCATGTAATTACTCCATTCTGAATGTTTTTAACCAGTCTTCTCATTCATCAACCGGATTTGGTGATTTATACCTTAATGATTTTCCCGAACAATATATACCTCTGAGAAACGGTGGGCTTTGATGCAATGGAACGCTACCGTTGATAAAAGTGCTCACCTATTCATTCGAATTCATACGAAATCGCTGACAGAGCATATAACGGAGCAGTTTCCGCTCGTAATATGCGCGGGCCCAGAGATGTGAATACAGCTCCGAGGCTCCTTAATTGTTCGGCTTCCAATTGGGAAAAGCCGCCTTCCGGACCGAATACCATCAGGATTGAGCTTTTATCATACAACGATTTTACCGTTTCGGCAAACCGGATTCTGTGTGTTTCACGTGCCTCTTCTTCATAGGCCACTACCACCGCATCATAGCTTTCGGCCGCTTTCAGCAAGTCTTTGAACGAGCATGGAGAATATATTTTCGGAATTTGGACCCGGTGCGATTGTTCAGCTGCTTCTTTGGCAATTTTCTGCAGCCGCAGAACTTTTTTGTCGCTTTTCACAGCATCCCATTTGACGATTGAACGCTCAGCCGCAAACGGAATCAGTCCAGACATCCCAAGCTCTGTAGATTTTTGGACAATCAGTTCCAGCTTATCGCCTTTCGGCAGACCGCAGGCAATGGTCACTTGGATCGGCAACTCGGTTTCTGCCTTGATTTCATCTTTTAATAGAACCTTTACTGTTTGGTCCAATGAAATGATTTCAGCCAGATAAGCGGCGTTGTCCACCACGATCAAAATTTCATCCCCGGCTTCCTGGCGCATAACTTTGGCGATGTGCTTTGCATCATCGCCAGTTATTGCCACTATTCGGTTTTCGGGAATTTCGCCTTCAATAAAATATCTTTGCATCAAAGCACCCCGT
>DATHVY010000188.1:0-5840 GCA_035461045.1 Planococcus sp. (in: firmicutes) | reverse complement strand
ACCGCGGAAACAAAGTGTTTTCGTCCTTGGAAAAACAGGGATGATTGCGCTTTTTTATTTTGAGCAAAGGAAGTGGATGAAGATGAAAATCGTATGTGTAGGAGCCGGATCCATGGCGGAGTCCATGATTCATGGTTGGATCAATAATCGAATCATGAAACCGGAAGAAATTTCAGTAACCAATAAATCAGATCAAGAACGCTTGGAATTTTTGCGGGACGAATACGGAGTCAAAATCGTCTGCGACGATAAAAAAGAATTCAAGGATGCCAATTTCATTCTTTTGGCGATGAAGCCGAAAGATGTAGGTGTGGCACTAAACAGCATCAAAGACCAAGTGACCGACAATACCATCATCATCTCGGTCGCAGCGGGTGTATCCATTGATACCATCCAGAAGCACGTCGGCAATTTCCCTGTGGCCCGTGCCATGCCGAACACTTCGGCAAAAATCGGAAAATCCGCAACGGGTGTTGCCTGGAGCAAGCATGTCTCTGTCGAGAAACAACATCAATTGCGCAGCTTGCTTAGTTCAATCGGCAGCGTGACCGTGGTCGAAGAAGATCAGCTGCATGCTGTTACAGCTGTAGCCGGCAGCGGCCCTGCTTATCTGTATTATTTTGCAGAAGCGATGACCGAAGCGGCCATCGCCAACGGATTGTCTTCCGCTGATGCCAAACGGCTGGTGCGTCAGACGTTTGCCGGAGCAGCTGAAATGCTTCAACTGGAAGATTTTGCAGAACTGCGGAAAAAAGTGACAAGCCCGAACGGCACCACTGCCGCGGGACTTGCTGCATTGGATGAAAAAGATTTTAAAGGCGCAGTCGCTCATTGCGTAGACAGCGCTGCAGCGAGATCACGTGAACTTGGAAAAGAATTCAAATAATCGGTTTTGTTCCAATGGAAACTGTTGGATGAAGGAGGAGTTTCAATGGCCAAACTATTCGAACCTTACACAATAAAAAATGTGACTTTTAAAAACCGCATTGCCATGGCGCCGATGTGCATGTATCAGAGCGACGGGAAAGACGGCAAGGTGACGGATTGGCACCGTGTCCATTATCCGTCACGCGCAGTGGGCCAGGTTGGCTTAATCATCATCGAAGCGACCTCGGTCCAGCCGGAAGGCCGTATTTCTTACGGAGATCTCGGCATATGGCAGGACAGCCATATCGAAGGCTTGGCGGAAATCGTCCGGCTGATGAAGCTCCACGGATCGAAAACTGGCATCCAGCTGGCACATGCCGGCAGAAAAGCCACGGTGGACGGTGCCATGGCGCCAAGTGCCATTGCGTTCAACGACAATTATGAGACACCGGCTGAAATGACGGAAAGCGATATCGAGGCAACCATCCAGGCATTCAAGGACGGAGCTGTGCGTTCGCAAGCAGCCGGGTTTGATGTAATCGAAATCCATGCAGCCCATGGCTACTTGATCAATGAGTTTCTATCTCCTCTGACGAATAAGCGCTCCGACGAGTATGGCGGCTCAGCCGAAAATCGCTATCGGCTGTTGCGCCGCGTGATTGACGCGATCAAGACCGTATGGAGCGGCCCACTATTTGTCCGCATTTCCGCCCATGACTATCAGGATGGCGGCATGACACCGGACCAATACGTTGAAATGGTGAAGTGGATGAAAGAACAAGGCGTCGACTTGATCGATGTCAGTTCCGGAGCTGTGGTTCCAGCGAAAATCCATGCCTATCCAGGGTATCAAGTGAATTTTGCGGAAACCATCAAACACCAAGCGGATATTGCGACCGGAGCAGTCGGCTTGATCACCAGCCCGCTTCATGCGGAAGAAATCCTTCAAAATGACCGTGCAGATCTTATATTGATTGCGCGCGAACTGTTGCGTGATCCCTATTGGCCATATCGGGCAGCAAAAGAACTTGGTACAGAGATTGAAAGTCCTGTGCCATATGAACGAGGCTGGATTTGAGTGAGTTGCAAAATACACAGGATTTAGTATACTAAAGGTAACGCTAAAAAAACCGAATGCCTAAGCATTCGGCCAGCTGCATGCCGCGTCAAGAGCGGTTGGCTGGAAATTAGGTTCAGAGAATAACCGTCATTCCTCGCCACAAGGGACGGTTATTTTTTTTTGTTCATGACGATAATCATGGAAATGACGAGTGTCAGTCCGCTGATGGTCAGCCCGATGCTCGTAAACACGAGACCGAATGATTCGTAAATTGTCATAACACCACCCCCTTTCTTAGGGAATGGCCGACCGCCCTCATGCAGCTGTACCTTTATTTTATCACAAAAAGAACGTATGTTCTATTATTTCCATAAGTTTTTTTAGAAGCTGACAAATAAAGCCATCCGGCAAGGATGGCTTTAACGATATTTGCTAATTTTACGCTTGACCTGATTCCAGCTGAATTCCTGCAAGTCGTGAGCGATATAGGTTTCCGGATGCACTTCTTTTACTTGGTTCAGCAGGAATTTTTCATCTTCCGGCAGGAAACGGGCACTGATGTGATTGACAATCAAAGCGGCAGCTTTTGCCTGCTGTGCGGTCAGCGCAGCATCCAGCATGGTCGAGTGTCCATACTCACCGGCAAGTTTTTCCGTTTCCGCATCGAATGTGGCTTCATGAACCAAAACATCCGCATCCCGTGCCAATTCGACCGCCGCCTGACAAAAACGTGTATCCCCCAGAATAGCAGCCACCCAGCCCGCTTGAGGAGAGTCGGTCACTTCTTCGCTCCGAACCGTTGTGCCATCTTCCAATACAACATCTTCCCCATTTTTCAGTTTAGCGAGCAATGGACCGTTCGGCACGTTCAATTCGCGGGCACGCTCGATGCGCAGTTTCGGCGGCAATGGCTTTTGTGTGATTCGAAAGCCGAAACAAGGAATGACATGATCGAGAAGACGCGCTTCAACCATCATCAGCTCGTCTTCAAAAACTGTTCCTTCGCGCAGTTCATGGTAAATAATGGTATAAGATAAATGAGTCCGGCTCAATCGCATCATCGTGTCCACGTACTCTTTGATGCCACTGGGACCATATATTTCAATGGCTTCGCTGCTGCCTTGGAACGACCGCGAAGCGAGAAATCCAGGCAAGCCGAAAATATGGTCGCCATGCATGTGGGTGATGAACACTTTTTCGATTTTCCTGGGTTTGATGGTGGATTTCAAAATTTGGTGCTGCGTGGCCTCGCCGCAATCGAACAGCCAGACGGCCCCGCGTTCTTCAAGCATTTTCAATGCAAGCGCACTTGTGTTGCGCTGCTTGGAAGGCATGCCGGCGCCTGTGCCTAAAAATAATAACTGCATACATACCCTACTTTCTTTCATGGTCGTCCAGAAAATCTTTGCTGAAACTGGTCTTGGAATCGTAAGAGGTTTTTTTGTATTTTGCGCCTTTGAACAGCACGCTTTTTCCGAACTGCGTCTCCAGCTTGGACATCAGATTCAGGATGGGTTCTTCTTTGGCGTGCTCCTGGAAATTAAAGATGGAAAGCTGCTCGGTCATGTCTCCTTTATCAGCCACATTGGAAACCGTAACGCCGACCAATCGCAGCGCTTCGCCGTTCCAATGTTTTGTGAAAAGCTGCCAGGCAGTGCGGTGAATATCATCGGCTTTCCAAACTGTATTTTTCAGCGTAATGCTGCGTGTCCGATTTTGCCAGTCGGAACTGCGCGTTTGTATACTGACGGTTGGGCCGGCAAGCTCTTTCGCTTCCAGCCGGTTGGCCACTTTTTCACTGAGCTTGCGGAAAATGGCTTTCAAGCTTTCATAATCGGTTTCATCGACTGGCAACGTGGTCGAGGTCCCCACACTTTTTGTGTCATAGATGGAATCGGGATCAACCGCCCGATCATCCACACCGTTGGCACGCATTTGCAGACGGATGCCATTTTTCCCCATCTTCTGCTTCACAAGCCCTTCGTTTGCTGTCGCCAAATCACCAATGGTTTCTATTGAGAGGTTCTTCAATTTAGTGGCGGTGCTTTCTCCGATGCCGTGCATGTCGATGACCGGCAGCGGCCATAGTTTTTCACGGATATCCCGTTTACGCAGTATGGTGATGCCCATCGGTTTTTTCATGTCCGATGCGGTTTTTGCCAGAAATTTATTGGGGGCGATGCCAATCGAACACGGCAAGTCCAGTTCGGACAACATGCGCTTCTGGATTTCCTCAGCAATCGAAACGGCATGGCGCTGTTCCGCCAGTTCGGTGACATCCACATATCCCTCATCGATGGATACCGGTTCCACCAAATCCGTATAGGACCGCAGAATTTCAAACATCGCTTTTGAAGCCGTACGGTACCGTTCAAAATTCGGGGGCAAAAGAATCAGCTGCGGATATTTCCGCTTGGCTTCATGCACCTGCATGGTGGTGTAAATGCCATGGGCGCGCGCTTCATAGGAACAGGTGACGATGATGCCTTTTCGTTCTTTCGGATTTCCCGCAATGGCAATCGCTTTGCCTTTTAAGCTGGGCTCATAGGATTGTTCCACGGATGCATAAAAACTATTCATATCGATGTGAAAAATCACCCGACCGGCCATTTTAAATCGCTCCATCTTCTTTTCTTTCAGTGTATCAAAAAAAGAGAGAACATACATCCTGTTCTCTCTTGGTCCGTTCGGTTCATTTAGCGTGCAGGTGTTTCTTTGATGATTTCTATGAGCAGCTCTGCCAGTTTTTCCAGTTCTTCCACCGGCATCCGTTCGTTCTTCGTATGGATTTCTTCATAGCCGACACATAAATTCACGGTGGGCACGCCAAAACCATTGAAGATGTTTGCATCGCTGCCTCCACCGCTGGTCAGGACCGGAGACGGGCGTCCGATGTTGGCTGCCGCTTTTTTCGCGATGCCAACCACCGCTGCTGTATCCTCGAAATGAAAACCAGGATACATGAGCTTGATTTCCGTTTCTGCGGATCCGCCGTATTGTTTCGCGATTTCCTCGAAAGTTGATTGCATATGTTCGGTTTGCGCGGAAAGCTTGTCTTTATTGATGGAGCGCGCTTCCGACAGGATATGCACTTCTTCACAGACGATGTTCGTGGCTTTGCCGCCTTCGAATCGTCCGATGTTCGCCGTTGTTTCTGAATCAATTCGGCCAAGCTTCATTTTCGCAATCGCTTTGGCCGCTAACGTGATGGCAGAAACGCCCTTTTCCGGGGCCACTCCCGCATGTGCAGTCCGTCCGTAAATCGTTGTCCACAGTTTCGCCTGGTTTGGCGCAGCCGTCACAATGCCGCCTACCTTGCCGTCGCTATCAACCGCATAACCATATTCCGCTTTCAACAGCGAAGCATCCAGTTCTTTAGCTCCGACCAGCCCGCTTTCTTCTCCGGCTGTGATGACAAACTGGATATCTCCCCGCTCAATTCCTTGTTCCTGGACGCTGCGGGCCATCTCGAACATCGCCGCGATGCCCGCTTTGTCATCTGCGCCGAGAATGGTGCTGCCGTCTGAATAGACAAAGCCGTCCCGAATTTCAGGGCGGACCCCGCGACCTGGAAATACCGTGTCCATGTGAGCAGTGAAATAAATTCCAGGCAAGTTTTCCCTGTTGCCTTTCAATGTGGCAACCAAGTTGTTGGCGCTATGTCCCGTTCGTTCCGAAGAATCATCTTCAACCACATCAAAGCCCATTGCCGACATTTTATCGATCAAAACTTTTGAAATTTCAAGTTCTTCTTTTGTTTCGGAATCAATCTTCACCAATTCCAGAAACTCGTTGAGCAAACGCTCTTTATTCATTCCTTGCACCTCTTTTATAATGGCATATTGCCGTGTTTTTTCGCTGGACGTTCGTCTTTTTTATTGCGCATCATTTCCAGTGCCTGAATCAGCTTGAT
>DATHVY010000187.1:0-5609 GCA_035461045.1 Planococcus sp. (in: firmicutes) | reverse complement strand
CCCAAAATGATGCAAAGGAGGGACCGATTTGATAAAACTGGCGGGCGTAACCAAAACATACGGGAGCGGGGATATCAAAACCCATGCGTTAATCGACATCGATTTGGAGATTAACGAAGGCGAGTTTGTGGTGATTCTAGGGCCCAGCGGCAGCGGGAAAAGTACATTGCTGAACGTAATCAGCGGCCTGGACCGCGTCACGTCAGGAAGCATCACATTCCGCGGCAAGGAGTTGACCGGGCTCTCTGAAAGCGAGATGACCCGTTTTCGCCGGCAATATTTAGGCTTTATCTTTCAGCAATACAACCTGCTCCAGAATCTGACGGTCTATGAAAATGTTCAAGTTGGCGCTGAGATTGGAACGGACCCGATGGACATCGACGAGTTATTGGCACAAGTCGGCCTTGAGAAAACGCGCAACAAATACCCGAGCCAATTGTCCGGTGGAGAACAGCAGCGGGTATCCGTTGCCCGCAGCCTCGCCAAAAATCCGGCAATCATCTTTTGTGATGAGCCGACAGGTTCTTTGGATGAACAAAACTCCAAGAATGTGTTGAAATTGCTTCAAGACCTGAACCGGGAATTCAAAAAGACAATCGTTGTCATCACCCATAACCTGGGCATCTCTGAAATGTCAGACAAAGTGATCAAAATGAACTCGGGAAGAATTGTGGAAATTACAATCAATCAGACCAAAAAAAATGCCCAAGACATTCATTGGGGATAAGGGTGGTGATCCGTTATGCTGCAAAAAAATGTGATAAGGGCTTTGCGGAAAAAATGGATGCAGTTTGCTGCGATCGGAATCATCATCATTCTCAGTTCCCTTACGTATTCGATGATGTTTTACGGCATCAGCGGCATTGAAGAGCCGACTGAACGTTATCTTGAAGAATTCAACCAAGAGGACTTCTCTGTTGAAATGTTAAATACGGTGTCCATGCAGGAAGCTCAAGATCCAGAAATTGCCGCTGCCTTATCAGAAGGAAGTTTCTCATTGAGTGATATTAAGAGGGCGGACATGGAGCTGTTCAAACGCCTCATGGATAACCGCATCGAGGTTTTTGAAGCGAACGTCCCGGACACCAGTCTGGAACTGCGGGAATTTAAAATTGCTTATTTTGATCGAGCTGGCAATAGCCATACGGCTTTGATCGCCAAAGACGCAGAGCAAATCAACCAGTCTTTTATCGAACAAGGACGAAAGCCTTCAAACTCCAATGAAGTGGCCATCAATAAAATCTATGCAGAAAAGAACGGAATTGAAATCGGAAATTCCTTTGCACTGGGAGTAGAGGAATACTCAGTTACCGGTTTTGTGCTGTTTCCAGATTATACGCTGCCTGTTTTTGATAACAGTTTTAATTTTGATGCAGCCCTAAAACCATTGGTTTTGCTTTCGGATGAAGCATACGAAGAGCTCAATGCTCAGGAGAGCTTCAGGCTGGCCGGAAGGACCGTGGATGGGTCGGGCATAGACACGGCTTTCGATAATGAAGAACTTCCCTTCGTCACCCAGATTCTTGCCACCGAGAATACAACGCGCAGCGGGGCCATATATGGGGAGTTGAATGAAGGCAAAACAATGTCTCTTGGACTCAGCATCTTTATTGCGGGGATCGCGGTCATTATCGTATCAATCCTGATTTTCAACCTGCTTCATGCAGAACGCAGCCAGATCGGCATCTTGAAAGCACTGGGCTATAGCCGGACGAAAATCGCGATTCCTTACTTTTTGGCCATATCCGGGTTCGCGCTCATCATGCTGGCTGTCGGCTATTTGTTGGGATGGTTTGCAGCTGAACCGCTAAAAGCCTTGTATTTGGAATTTTATCTTCTACCGTCTGCCAGTATCGAACAAAGCTGGACCGTTTTCGCAACGGCTATTATCGTCCCGCTGCTCTTTTTCTCAATCGTTTCCGGTTTCATTATCTATCGAATATTAAAAGAACCGGCCTTGTCTCTTTTGAGTCCGCCTGTCCATCAATCGATCAACTGGCTGAGCCGGGCCGTAAGCCGGCTGTTGGCAGGTGCATCGGCCACAACCAAATTCAAATACCTGCAGGCAATTCGCAGTACAAGCAGTTTTCTGATTTTCTTCATTGGCATCATGTTTTCTACATTATTGATTTTTTTCGCTTTGATGTTAAACGGCACAATTGAAAGAATGACTTCCGGCTATTTGGAGCAAGTGGGTTACGAGTATGAAGCTTATTTAGACCCCACCGAGCCGGCGCCAGTTTTGCAAAGCGGCGAAGAGATGTTTCTTTCCTACCCGTTTGCTTCATTCAACAATGAGGTCGTCGCTCTGCATGGGTTAGAACCCGATAACCTCCTGTATAAGCTTTTCGATGGCACCGGCACGGATATAACCGCTGAGCTTGAAAACGGAGTGGTCATTAGTGAAAGGCTGCAGGTCAAAGAAGCGATTGAAATCGGGGACACGCTCGAAGTCGAAGTAAATAACGAAGAAGTCGAATTCTTAGTTCAAGGAGTTGCGGATGAATACATTGCCGACAGGATTTATATGGACCGGGAAACGCTCAGCCGTCTGCTGACAGAGGGTCGTTCGCCGGATCTTTACAACGGCATCTATGCCCTGGAGGCGCCTTCCGCTGAAAGCTATCAATCCGTTCTTTCAAAGCGCGGCATCATTCAACAGTCGGAATCATTGCAAAGCTACTCCCGGTTGATGTTCAATGTGATGATTGCAGGATCTCTGATTATTGCGTCGAGCATCATGTTTGTCCTCACTTCTTTCACAGTCGAAAAGAATTATTACGCCATTTCCCTGTTGAAGGTGATGGGCTACAGCCGGCGTGAAGTGAATGCGATGATATTGAATAGTTATTTCGCCTATGCCCTGATATCCTTTGCGCTTAGCATACCGATCGCGTTGTTCGTGATCCGACGGATGCTCGTTGTTTTTGCGCAAGATTATGGCATTGTACTGCCGTTGGAATTCGAGCCGATCTTCGGGTTGATTGGGCTGCTTCTCTTAGTATTCATCTACTTGCTCAGCACCTATCTCAGCCGCCGGAAAATCGAGCGCATTTCGCTGCAGGAAGTGCTGAAAACATACGGACAATAAGAGTGGAAAAATGGTAAATTGAGAAGATAATCGAAGGTTAAATTTAAGGGGGATATCCGATGAATAATTGGAATGAGCGCTACAAGGATGAGAAATACGTTTATGGCATCGAACCCAACGTATTTTTAAAGGAAATCCAGCCAGCGCTACTATCAGCAGGCGAAGTTTTAACGATTGCTGAGGGAGAGGGCAGAAATGCCGTTTTCCTGGCTGAACAAGGACTCGATGTCACGGCATGGGATTTTGCGCAATCCGGACTCGATAAAGTGAGTCTGTTGGCAAAGGAACGAGGCACTCACGTGGATACTGAGCTGGTCGATTTGGCTCACGTCACGTGGCAACCCAACCAATGGGACGAAATTGTATGCATTTTCGGCCATTTCCCGAAGGAAGTAAGGCTGAAAACACTCACAGGGATCAATGAAGCAGTAAAGCCGGGTGGATATTTTGTAGCGGAAGTTTACTCCCACTACCAGCTTCCTTATCAAAGCGGAGGTCCGAAGAAATCGGATTTTCTATACCGTCCAGAGGAACTTCTTCAGGAATTTAGCGATTGGCGAATCATCCACTTTTTCTTGGGAGAGGTCATTCGCAACGAAGGGGACCTTCACAAGGGCTTGTCCCACGTGATTCAGTTTGTCGGACAAAAACCATCGGGGGATTGGGATCAATCCGCCCGCTGATATAGTGGTAGCGTAAACCAAAATGTATGGTGATTATTTGTTGAATGGAGTCCGATCTTTCCGTTATGGAATTCAATGATTTCTTTTGAGATGGCCAATCCGAGTCCACTTCCACCCGTGTCGCGATTCCGTGAAGGATCGATTCGGTAGAAACGTTCGAACACTTTATCTTTCTCTGACTCTTTGATTTCTTGTCCTGCACCCGTAACCGAAACTCGGTATTCAGACTCCAGCACTTCACCTTTTATGTGGATGGGTCCGTCGCCTTCATAGTAACGAATCGCATTATCGAGTAAATTACTGAGGACTTGAGGGATTCCGCCGCTAAATACATTCACTGTCCCGGAATCGGCTTGTATTTCTACATGAATGCCCTTGTCTTTCAACGACCAATGAAACATTTCCACGGATTGTTCGATTAACAAGCCCATATCTTGCGGTTCTTTTTCTATAAAGGTTTGATTGACTATATAATCCCATTCTTTTAACTGTTCAAGTTGTTCCACCATATTCGTAAGGCGTGTTGACTCATCATATAGCGATTGAAAAAGTGCTTCGTCGCCTTTAATGACACCAGTACTCAACGCATTCAAATAACCATTCAGGTTGGATAGGGGCGTGCGGAGTTCATGGGACAAATCCGATACGAGCCTTTGGCGGGAGTGCTGATTATTTTTTAGTTGCTGGATTAACTCGTTGAAATGGCTAACAAGTTCTCCCACTTCGCCTTCGGATTTCACATGGATAGCAGGAGGGTAACGGCCTGATTTCATCTCTTTGGTAGAGCTGGTGATCTGCTTGAGCGGGCTAATCAGCTTTTTAGTTAAATAAAAATGAATGATGCTGCCAATGACAATGGTAACAATACTGAAGATCTTTAAATATTGCAAGAGCATTTCGTTGAATTGGTTTTGCCCCGTCTCACTCATCGTTCCCATCATATCAACCAATGCACAAGCTGTATTATAAATGGCAAGACTGCTCAAAAGAATGAAAAAAGTGATCGTGAAAATGTTTAAAAAAGTCAGTTGCCATAGCAATTGTTTCGGCACCAACGACTTTATCATCTTAGTCATTCGCAAATCTATACCCCATTCCCCGGACTGTCAGAATGCGTTTCGGGGAGGATGGAATGTCCTCGATTTTTTCCCGTAATTTTTTGATATGGGCATCTATGGTCCGGTCCAATACGATTTTCTCATCATAGGGATACAATTGATCCAGCAATTCGTCCCGTGTTAAAACAATATTGGGATTCTGCATGAAATGAAACAACAGATTGAATTCGAGTTTTGTCAAATTCAATTGTCGATCGAACAGCAGCACCTCGCCGTTTCGTGGTTTGATGCATAATCCGCCAAAAGCGATTTTTTGACAGAACTGACCCGTCCGTCTCAAAACAGCTTCCACGTGAGCGATGAGCTCATCGGGGTTGAATGGTTTTGTGACATAATCATCAGCGCCCATTTTCAATCCGTTGATTTTATCAATTGTATGAGCTTTCGCAGATAACATAATAATGGATACTTCGTTTCTTTCCTGTTCTCTAACCCATTTGCAGAAATCCTCTCCACTTAACTTTGGGAGCATTAAATCTAAAATGATTAAACAGGGATGATTCGTTAAGAACGCATTTTTTGCTTCTTCACCATCGGCAGAGGTGATGACCTCATAGCCGGCTTTTTTTAAATAGATACTGATCAATTCCCGAATCATTTGATCATCTTCTACAACTAATATTTTTTGCTTCACCAAATCACCTCTTGGCTATTGTACTAAACAACGAAGTTTTAGTTTAACTTTTGGACTTCCTGAAGCATGTGCTCATAGTTCAT
>DATHVY010000186.1:0-2387 GCA_035461045.1 Planococcus sp. (in: firmicutes) | reverse complement strand
GGGGATCAATATCTATTAATAGAACTTTTTGGCCTAAATAAGCAAGGCAGGCACTCAAGTTCACTGAGGACGTTGTTTTTCCTACGCCGCCTTTTTGATTGGCGATCGCAATAGTTCTACCCACACTTGCACCAACTTTCTTTAATCCTTATTCCATCTTACTGCGGAAGATAAATTTTTGCGAATTTATCCCTCTTCATTTTCTTATTGTAACAAAAAAAACCATCTTAAACCGTGACAATAAGATTAAAAAATGCTTCGCATGAAAAGAATAGTCTATTAAAGGTGATAAAAACTTCTTTTTTTTATAACATTCCGCAATCCAATCTAGCTGATCCTTCAAAAAACATAAAAGCTCTTTCCATGAGAGGAAAGAGCTTTTATGCCTTTTTCTTAGGAATTTTCACTGTGATCTGATAGTAGTCTTCGTGCTCTTCTTCTTCAGTCTTCAGATCAATGCCACTTTTTGTCACCATATTCAGCGATTCTTTGATGGTATTCATCGCAATGCGCAAATCTCTGCTGACAGCTTTTCTTCTCGGTTTTGTTTTTGCGGGTTCAGGCGACAGCAATTTTTCCACTTTCGCTTCCAGCTGCTTCACATTCAAACCAAGTTCGAGCGTTTCATCAAACAGCTTTTTCTGAAGTTCACTGTCCTTCACCTGCAGAAGCGATCTTGCATGACGTTCCGTCATGGAGCGATTCAAAAGGGCTTGCTGCATTTCTTGGGGCAATTTCAACAATCGCAGTTTATTCGCAACTGTTGACTGGCCTTTTCCAAGTCTTTGCGCAAGTGCTTCTTGAGTGATCTCCTGCAGTTCCAAAAGATTTTGATAGGCATTTGCTTCCTCTATGGAAGTGAGTTCTTCCCGTTGCAGGTTCTCGATCAATGCGATGGAAGCTGTTTCCTTATCGCTCAACTCCCTGACAATTGCCGGAACTTCTTCCCACCCGAGAGAGCTCATCGCCCGGAAGCGCCTCTCCCCTGCAATGATTTCATAATTACCTTCTTCATCGGTGGTCCGGACAACAATTGGTTGTATGACCCCGTGCATATGAATCGTCCGAGCCAATTCCTCAATCTTGTCTTCATCAAAGACCGTTCTTGGCTGGAATTTATTTGCGGTTATTTTATCAATCGGCAGTTTGAGAACTTCTTCTGACGCCTTGTTTGTTGACTCTGCTGCAACTTCTGTTTCATCTGCTTTATCGCCGCCCCCGAAGAAACGTGAGAAAGGACTCTTCATCCTTAAGCACCACCTTTTAAAAGCTCACTATCTACATAACATTCGCTGTTTCTTTCCAAATTCCTTTAACTGCAAAAAGTTCCACGTGAAACAAACTGTAATATATTGTAAAATTATTGAATTGGCGATTTATTCGGTACGCCAGCTTTGCGCGGATATTTTTTCGGAGTGTCTTTTAATTTCTCGAACACTTGAATATATCTCTCGCTGCCTTCGATCGGCAATGTGAACGAATGAATGCTTTTTTTCTTGGCGCCCAGAATCTTCAAAGCCTTTTCGGCATCCTGCAGTTCATCCTCTGCCGAAGCTGCCTTCATCGCCGCAAAAATTCCGCCCCTTTTCACCAATGGCACACATAATTCTGCCAAAACCGACAATCTGGCAACCGCTCGGGCCGTGACCAGGTCGTAGCTTTCACGGTGGTCCGATTGTCCGAAATCCTCCGCACGCGAATGGATAAACTGGACATCCGAGAGGCCCAGCTCTTTACTCAGATGTTCAAGAAATAAAATACGCTTATTCAGTGAATCAACGATGGTGACATGGATGTGCGGAAAACAAATTTTTAACGGAATGCTTGGAAATCCAGCTCCCGCTCCCACATCACATAGTTTCATTTCTTTTGTAAAATCCAGATAGAAGGCGGCTGTGATGGAATCATAAAAATGTTTTAAATATACCGATGGCTGATCTGTGATGGCCGTCAAATTCATCTTGTCGTTCCATTCGACCAACTCTTTGAAATAACTGCGGAATTGAGCCAGTTGCTTCTCGTTTAGCTGAATTCCTTTTTCACTGAGGGCATCTTTAAACTGCTGTTCATTCAATTTTCCAGTCCCCCTCTTCCATGTCTGTAAATTCGCGAAGCCGTTAAGCATCGCTGCTCATATATAAAAAGGACTGGCAATAACCAGCCCTCTAAATTAAACCGAAACCTTAGCTATTCTTCCTTGTTCAATATACACCAAAAGAATCGAAATGTCAGCAGGGTTTACCCCTGAAATTCGGGACGCCTGGGCAATCGAAAGAGGTCTGACTTCTGTCAGTTTGCCTCTGGCTTCTGTAGCAATCCCTGAAATTGCATGGTAATCGATGGATTCCGGGATTTTCTTGTTCTCCATTTTCTTCAGTTTCTCTACT
>DATHVY010000185.1:0-3891 GCA_035461045.1 Planococcus sp. (in: firmicutes) | reverse complement strand
CCGATGTGCAGCTCATAAATTGCCATCGGCTTTTCAAAATGATCCTTGTTCCGGATTTTCTTTTGTTCCAATACAGCCTTTGACCAATTATATTCCGGCTTTCCTACCACGATGGATCGCGTCGCCGGACGCTTTTCGCTGAAGCGGGCAAAGGGGTCGGATTTTCTGATGAAGTCACCTTCAGCTGTCTCGATTTCATATTCATACCGGTAACCGTCCATGTCTTTCGCCAATCTGATATGCCAAATGCTTGGATCGTCAGGGAGCTGAGTCATTGTGAGTGTTTCTTCTATATTATGATCGGGATCGCTTGATACCAATTTCACTGACCTGACTTCCGGAACCCACACCAGGAAATCCGTCTCGCCATCTCGAACGTGCGCACCGAAAAAAAGATAGGCATCGATCATTGTGCCTTCATGAAATTCCCTTAGTTTCTCTTCTGATATAGGACTGGTTCGTTTGTCCAAATTGACACCTCCAATAACATCTGCCAGATCCTTGTCTTCTTTACCATTATTCTACAAACACTGAGAAGAATCCTTTTGAACGAATTGAAATTATTGAAAATATTATATTATTGAGAAAACTTTTGGCGATTCCTGAGTCATGACGTTCGAAATTTTTACATATCTGATCCGTTATATCACTTGTATGCTCCCCCAAATTCTACTACGCTTGAAAGTGAGGAACGTTGAGTACAGAAAGGAAGAAAAATATTGCTGAAAAACAAACAGCTTTTAATGATATTATTCTTCAGCCTGTTTCTAGCCGCTTGTGGGAATGGAATTGAAGATCCGAACAATTGGGAACTAGAAGATTTCACCTTTATAAATCAGGAAAGCGAAGAATTCGGATTGAGCGATTTGGAGGGGAAAGTTTGGCTTGCCGACTTTGTCTTCACCAACTGCACCACCGTCTGCATGCCGATGATGGCGAACATGACGGAGTTGCAGCAAGAATTGACGGACGAAGGGCTGGATGTCGAAATCATCTCATTCAGCGTGGATCCGGAAATTGACTCCCCTCCGATCTTAAAATCCTACGCCGAGAATTACGGGGCGGACTTGTCCAGCTGGAATTTGCTGACCGGTTATTCCCCCGAAACCATCGATGAGTTCGCCATGGCTAATTTTCAAACCATCGCGCGCAAACCGGAAGCCGAAGATCAGGTCATTCATGGCACTTCGTTTTATCTGGTAGATCGGAACGGAACCGTGATGAAGGACTATGATGGCCTTAATCCACCATTTGATGAAATCATTGCAGATGCCAAGATTCTGCTTGCGGAGGAATAAGGAATGAACAAGAAAAGAATCGGAATCACTCTGGTGTTCATCTTGGTCGCCATTCTTCTCGCGCTGTTTTTCCTGCCGAGAGAAAATGAGCCTTCTCCTAATTCACGCGTTATTTTAGAGCATACGTACCGCACTTACATCGCCCCTTCTTGCTTTGAAAGTGCAGATGCGACGAACTTTATTGAAGAATCCACTTTAGAAGAAGCGAAGGCTTTGAACTACCTGCCCCATTCGGATTGTACGAACGACCTGTTCCAACCTACTAACGACAGCCCGTTCATCAATCTGTTGAAAGAACTCGGGATCAAAGAACGATAAGCAAAAGCAGGCAGAAGAAATTCTGCCTGCTTTTATTATCGAAGTATTTTCACACATACGGGTGCTTTCGTATGGACCGGTTGATTTTCAGGGTGCGGGAGTCCATCCTCCCCTATGCGGAAAAGGTTCAGCGTATTCGATTGTTCATTCGCTGCAATCAGCCAGTGTTGTGCGGAAACCAACGCAAAATGCCTCGGCCCTTTTCCGCCGGAAGGAACATGTCCAACCAACTGCAGCAACCCGTTTTCCCGGATAGCGAACACGGCCAGACTATCATGCCCCCGATTTGAGGCATAGAGAAAGGCGCCGTCATCTGAAACCGCCACTTCCGCAGCTGTGTTGAGGCCTTCAAATTGTTCAGGCAATAAATTCACTATTTGGTATGTTTCCAACTTTTCTTCCTGCCCCACAAAGTAAACAGTCAATGTCGAATTCAATTCTCCGAGCGAGTAAACAAATGGCTTTGACGGGTGAAACGCTAGATGCCGCGGTCCCGTACCTGAGACGCTTTCCGTAATATCCTTGATTTTCAACTGGCCATTAGCGGAATTGAGTTTATACGTATAAATGTGATCGGTGCCAAGATCAGACACCAAAAATAGATTTGTTCCTGGAATTTGAAAGATTGAGTGCGGGTGAGCGGCCTCTTGACGCTCAGAATTGGCTCCCGATCCTGAATGGGAGACGGAATCTGCCAAATCACCGATCGATCCATCCATATGAAGAGGGTAAACATTTACGTTTCCACCGGAATAATTGCAAGTTAGCAGCCAATCGCCTTCTTCATCAATGCAGACATGCGCGGGATGATCACCATTCGCTTTTTGGCGATTGATTTCGGATATTTTCCTGCTTTGGGCATGGATCCAATAGGCAACCAGTTCACCGCCATCCCCCACTTCACTGGCAGCAACGAAACTCGTGCCGTTTGGATGAATCGCTATATATGAAGGACGTTCTATGCCTTTGACCCCCATTAACTCAACAATGTGACCTGTATCTTCATCGAACTCCCATAGTTTGATCCCCGGTTCATCAGCGCTTGAATACGACCCTGTAAGGAAATGAGTTGCGGCCATGAAATTCCTCCCTAAGAAAATAATCAACTTTAGTCTATCCCCGTGGCATATGCGGTTAGTGATAACTGCAGCAAAAGCCGAATTGGACTTTTGCCGATAACTTTAGTATTCGAGATTTTATCGTGAAAGCCTTCCAAAAATATAAATGATCAATAAATCCTCTATCTTACTGAGGAAAAAATACAATCATGCTTTGGATGAATACTTGCACCATGATGTAGAAGGCGATCGCGAATTTCAGATTGAAGCGCAGGCCATTCTTTATCCCACTCAACCCGTTCACTCCGCTCAAAATGATGACCGGCATAACGAAAGGCGACAAAATAATGGAGATAACGCTTCCTGAAGTCACCGCCAGTACAATCAATTCCGGCGGATAAGGCAAGGCCACGCTTTCCAGAATTCCTGTGACCAGTACAATCACCGGCAGTGGTCCGAGGCCGATAAAACCCAGAAGGATCAACAGGAAGGGAATCAACAGCAAAATATTCAAAAATGGCGCAACTTCCGTAGCGCGGTTCATGCCATTGATCACAAAGCTTCCTGCATCCGACTGATTCAAAGAATAGATCAATAATCCAGCTGACAGCAGGATGCTGAATTGCTGCGCCTGATTGGCAATCCCACGTGAAGCATAGAGTTTAGCATCCCTGAGAAACCCGGCTTTTCTTCTCTTCACTGCAAAATACAAAAAAGTCCAAACCAGAATGACCAAAGGAATGGTCATTAAATATTCCAATCCTGAAAGCTCATGGACCATAAATATGGTCCCGAACAATGACACGAAGAGAAAAGCAAACTCAGCCACGTCGCGGTTCCACCGGCCCTTATTACGTGAATTTATCATCGCTTTCTCGATTTCATTCTGCAGCACAAGCGAAAAGTCAGCAGCATACTTCTTTTCCTGGAAATAAGAAAAGGCGACTGCCAGCAAAGTTCCAGCCATAGCAAAAGTGAAGCCCAGCAGTATGGATTTCCATAACACAGCATTCAATGCTTCCACCGCAAAGATAAAGCTCGGGATACTGATGACCCACATAGTGGAAAGTGCGAATCCACGCAAAATGGCGGTTCCTTTGAAGTTCTCCCAAGGTTCGTCTTTATAATCCTTTAAAAAAGAGTCAATGAAACGGTACATCATCGGTACTGCGCCGAATAGGAGGAAATGAGAAATGATTTGTGTCATCCCCATTAAA
>DATHVY010000184.1:0-20055 GCA_035461045.1 Planococcus sp. (in: firmicutes) | reverse complement strand
TTGAATCCGGAAGTGGACCGTCTGACTTTATCTTGTGAGATGATTTTCAATGAACATGGGGAAGTGGTATCTCACGACATTTTCCAAAGTGTCATTAAAACTTCTGCGCGAATGACTTATACAGACGTTTATGAAATCCTGGAAAAAGACAATCAGGAATTGAAAGAACAGTTCAAAGAGCTAGTGCCAATGTTCGAATTGATGAAAGAACTTGCAGAAGTGATTCGCAAGAAACGCATGGCTCGAGGCGCAATCGATTTTGATTTTAAAGAGTCAAAAGTATTAGTGGACGAAGAAGGCTATCCGATCGATGTGGTAGTTCGTGAAAGAACAGTAGCAGAACGTTTGATCGAAGAGTTCATGCTGGCAGCTAACGAAACAGTGGCCGAGCATTTCCATCGTATGGATGTACCATCAATTTATCGAATCCACGAAGATCCTAAACCTGAAAAACTGCAACGATTCTTTGAATTTATCACCAATTTCGGCATTGTTGTCAAAGGTTCCGGCAACGAAGTTCATCCGCGCGCTTTGCAGGAAATTGTAGATTCGATAGCAGGGACGCCAGAAGAACCGGTCATTTCCACTATGTTGCTGCGGTCGATGCAGCAGGCGAAGTATTCTTCTGAAAGTCTGGGGCATTTTGGATTGTCAACGGAATTCTACACACATTTCACTTCACCGATTCGCCGTTATCCGGATTTGGTGGTTCATAGACTGATTCGGACGTATATCGTGAACAAAGATTTGTCTAAAGCAACCATCAGGCATTGGGAAGCGAATATGGACGATATTGCGCAACATACTTCTGACCGCGAAAGACGCGCAGTGGATGCTGAACGGGATACAGACGCGTTGAAAAAATCTCAATATATGGCTGATAAAATCGGCGAGGAGTTCGAGGGAATCGTTTCTTCTGTTACAAACTTCGGTTTGTTCATCGAGTTGCCGAATACGATTGAAGGATTGGTCCACGTTTCCAACATGACCGATGATTATTACCGTTTTGATGATCGTCAAATGATGATGATCGGAGAACGCAACAAACGTCAGTTCCGGATCGGCGATGAAATCAAAATCAAAGTGATCGGCGTGAAACCTGAGGAATCTTCCATTGATTTTGAAATCGTAGGCATGAAAGAAAATGCCCGTCCATCCCGCAAAGAAGCACCGCGGGTCATTCGTGCAGGCAGAAAAGACGGAGACGGAAAAAATGACCGCAGTGGCAAAAGCGCTGACGGTGGACCGACCAAGAAGCCAAGAAACAAAAAGAAGAAGTTTTACGAAGGTGCAGCCAAGAAGCAAGGGCGCGCTAAGAAAAAATAAGGGAGCGGCAGTAGCCGCTCCCTTCCATGACATGAGGTGAAGATTATGGCCAAAGGAGAAGGCAAAGTTATAGCCCAAAACAAAAAAGCGGGCTTCGATTATTTCATCGAAGAAACGATTGAAGCGGGCATAGTTCTACTCGGTACTGAAATCAAATCCGCACGCAAAGGGAAAGTTCAGCTGAAAGATGCGTTCGTACGCATCCGAAATGGCGAAGCCTGGATTTCCAACATGCATATCAGCCCGTATGACCAGGGCAACCAATTTAACCATGACCCACTCCGATCCAGGAAATTGCTCTTGCATAAAAAGCAGATCAATGAACTGGTCGGTAAATCCAAAATCGAAGGTGCAGCAATCATTCCTCTGAAAATGTACTTGAGGGATGGGTTTGCAAAAGTGCTGCTCGGCGTCGGTAAAGGGAAGAAAAAATATGACAAGCGTGAAGACCTGAAGAAAAAGGATGCGAAGCGGGATATTGACCGTGCCATGAAAGATCGCAGTCGTTAAGACTTGAAGTCTGACCAATCTTGTCCTATAATAAGAGTAGTACACCGAAGCTAAACATCTTCCGTGTCTCTTTTAATGAGGGGACGTTACGGATTCGACAGGGATGATCTGGGCTTGGGTTGCGCGTCGGAGGATCGGCTTCGTCACCAACGTAACTTATAACAACTGGCAAAACAAACAACGACCTAGCATTCGCAGCGTAAGCTCGAATCTGCTCTATGTATCCATCGCCCATGTGGCTATGTAGAGCTCAACTTTAGTGGGATACGGTGGCCTGTACCGTTTGAGCAGTCCACAAGAGATTTCCAAACTAGTCCATAGGATGCCTGCTTATCGGCAGAATATGCGACGAAACCTCAATAGATAAGCTACACGCGTAGATGCTCAAGTAGCGGAGTTTCTGGACGCGGGTTCGACTCCCGCCGTCTCCATAGTAATTTATGGAGTTATAAAGAACGTCAAAACCTTTAACCGGGTTTTGGCGTTTTTTGGTTGTTTGAAGCATTCATTAAATACTCGGCAGGAGACTAGGGCTATAATGATAAAAAGGATTCATAGGAGGTGCTTCAAACGATGGAGAAAGAAGAGCAGTCCATCCAAACATACATAGATTCACCGGAGAAACTGAAGAGATTATATCGAAAAGTAATTTTCATTGCCAGCTTGTCGCAAGTGTTTGGTGGGGTGGGCCTAGCAGCGGGCATTACGGTGGGGGCCCTTCTGGCGCAGGAGATGCTTGGAACAGCCGCTTTTGCGGGTTTGCCGACTGCTTTGTTTACGCTCGGTTCTGCTGGGGCTGCTTATATGGTGGGGCGGATCTCACAGCGGCGTGGCCGCCGCTTTGGCCTCACGACCGGTTTTATGCTGGGAGGCATCGGTGGACTGGGTGTGGTGCTTGCCGCGGTTATTCATAGCATTCCGCTGTTGTTTGTCTCCTTGTTCATTTACGGTGCCGGAACAGCGACGAATTTGCAGGCCCGTTATGCAGGAACAGATCTGGCTAACAAGAATCAGCGGGCCAAGGCAGTCAGTATTATTATGGTTTCTGCCGCATTCGGTGCGTTTGCCGGTCCCAACATGGTGGGGGTGATGGGTGATTTTGCCCAATCGGTCGGCATTCCGGCACTTGCGGGTCCGTTTCTTTTATCCGGTGCTGCATTTTTCCTGGCAGGCGGGGTCATCTTTCTGTTGCTTCGCCCAGATCCTTTTCTGATTTCAAGGGCGCTGGAGGCGTACAAGAAAGATCATGGTGACGAAGAAACGCTGGCAGATTCTCTTCAAGTCACTAGCAGAGGAGGTGTGGCGATTGGCGCAGCCATTATGGTGTTGGCTCAATTGGTCATGATTGCGATTATGACGATGACTCCTGTTCATATGGAGCATTATGGCCATGATCTCCGTGCCATCGGCTTGGTCATTGGTGCCCATATCGGGGCCATGTATCTTCCTTCTCTCTTCACAGGGGTGCTTGTAGATAAGTTCGGCACTACTTTCATGTCGGTTGCTTCAGGAGTGACCTTGGTACTGGCAAGTGCTATGGCGGCATTGGCCCCAGGAGATTCACTGCTGTATCTTATCGTTGCGCTGGCTTTGCTGGGGATCGGCTGGAATTTCGGACTGATCAGCGGTACGACGAAAGTTGTCGATTCCACTGCACCTGGCGAACGGGCGAAAACCCAAGGAACCGTAGATGTATTCGTTGCGTTGTCCGGTGCAACGGGTGGTGCATTGTCGGGAATGGTGGTGGCTGGCTGGAGTTACGGAATCCTATCCCTGGCTGGCGGATTTCTGTCGCTGCTGCTGATTCCAATTATTTTATGGCGGCGAAGCGAGGATAAAAAACCAAGCATGAACCAATAATGTTCCATTATTTTTTTGATCACATAATATAGGCAGATGATCTTTCAATTAAGGGCAAAAGTTAAGCGGAAATGACGAGCAAGTAAGGACGATTTGCTGTGGAGCAGCTTAGCCGGTTTGACATGAGCCTTCATCTTCCGTATGCTTATTAATTGTGGTTATAAGTTTAGGAGGAGTATATATATGAAGAAAGTAACCAATGTTTTCTGGATTTCGTTAGCAATTACCATAGTGGCTGTCGCTTATGGTGCGCTGGCCCCGGATAATTTTGCAGAAGTTACCGGTAATATGCAATCATTCCTAACAACATCGTTCGGATGGTATTACTTGGCAATCGTTTCTATTATGGTGATATTTTGTATCTTCTTCGTGATCAGTCCGATGGGACAGATCAAGTTAGGGAAAGATACCGATAAACCTGAGTTTTCATTCGTGACCTGGGTTGCAATGCTGTTTTCAGCAGGAATGGGAATCGGACTTGTTTTCTGGGGAGCTGCAGAACCTTTGTCGCATTATGCGATTGATCCTGCGACTGCTGAGCCGGAAACCGCAGCTGCATTCCGCGAGTCCATGCAATTCACATTTTTCCATTGGGGAATCCATGCCTGGGCGATTTATGCTGTTGTCGCACTAGCACTAGCTTACTCACAGTTCCGCAAAGGGGAACCGGGATTAGTGTCAGCAACTTTAAAGCCTCTTTTCGGGGATAAGATGAAAGGCCCGTGGGGCACACTTGTTGATGTTATTGCCGTTTTCGCAACAGTTGTCGGTGTGGCAACTACGCTGGGCTTTGGTGCCATCCAAATCAATGGAGGTCTGGCCTATTTGATCGATGGCATTCCGGAAAACAGTTTTCCGGTTCAGTTGGCCATCATTGGAGTGGTTACCGTCTTGTTCATGATTTCAGCATGGTCCGGCTTAAGCAAAGGCATCAAATACTTGTCCAACACCAATATGGTGCTGGCTGTCTTGTTACTTGCAATGGTCGTCATCTTCGGACCAACGTTATTGATCTTCAATACGCTTGTTGACTCCGTCGGCAGATATGTTCAGAATATCGTTACGATGAGTCTCCGGGCTGTTCCGTTAATACCCGAAGATCGTGCCTGGATTGATGGATGGACCATCTTCTATTGGGCATGGTGGATTTCTTGGGCACCATTTGTCGGGATCTTCATCGCCCGTATTTCGAAAGGCCGGACAATCCGCCAATTTCTTTTCGGCGTCCTGTTGTTGCCGGTATTGATCAGTTTCTTCTGGTTCGCTGCATTTGGCTCAACCGCCATTAATGTACAAAACAGCGGAGTTGATTTAACCGGATTGTTGACTGAAGAAACTTTGTTTGCCGTATTCGGTGAACTGAATCTTGGCGTGATCATGTCCATCATAGCTGTGACACTGATTACGACATTCTTCATCACGTCAGCCGATTCGGCGACATTTGTACTTGGTATGCAAACGACGAACGGTTCCATGTATCCGCAGAACGCGGTCAAATTGACATGGGGCGTTGCGCAATCGTTGATCGCTGTAGTCCTGTTATCCACAGGAGGTTTGGGATCGCTTCAAACCGCATTGATCATATCCGCGTTTCCGTTCTCGTTCATCATGCTTCTCATGATGGCCGCATTCTACAAGTCACTGAGCTTGGAATACAAAGCAATAAAACGAAGAAGATAAGAAAACCGCCATTCGGCGGTTTTTTTCTTTGAGTCCTGTATAATATAAAATGCGATTCAATTGAATGGGGGATTTAGATTATGAATAAACCACATGTTTTATTGGTGGATGGGATGGCTTTGTTGTTTCGGTCGTTTTTTGCGACTTCTGCGGTTGGCCAATACTTCCGTACAGAAGCGGGCCTCGCGACCAATGGTGTCCAGGGCTTTGCGCGACACGTGTTGGCGGCGAAAACAATGATGAAGCCGACCCATATGGCTGTTTGTTGGGACATGGGAGCCCATACATTCCGAAATGATATGTTCGAGGGATATAAATCGAACCGCCCGGCACCACCGGATGACATGAAGCATCAGTTTGGTCTGGCTCAAAAGGTCTCCGAACAGCTGGGCTGGAAGAATTACGGCGAAAAGGGCATGGAAGCAGATGACTTTATCGGCTCTTTCACGAAACAATGGCAGGATCAAGTGGATTTCACTATTATCAGCGGTGACAAGGACTTGCTTCAATTATTAAATCCGGCTGTGGACATCGCTTTTATGAAAAAAGGGTTCCATGTATATGATGTGTATACAGAAGGCCGTTTTAAAGAAGAATACGGCATTGAGCCTGTGCAATTCGCTGACGTCAAAGCTTTCATGGGGGATCCTGGTGATGGCTATCCAGGCGTCAAGGGCATCGGTCCGAAAACCGCTTTGCAGCTGATCCAGAAGTACGCTTCGGTCGACGGCGTTTTGGATGCCCTCGACGAATTAAAGCCTGCACAGAAAAAGAAGATTGAAGAACATAAAAAAATGCTGCTTCTCTCAAAAGAGTTGGCAGCAATTAAATGTGATATTCCGTTGGCAGTGGACTTGGATGAAATCCTGATTCCTCAATATACGAGCAATCAAGTCCGGTTATGTGAAGAGCAGGAGTTAACTCTTCTGGCCAGGCAAGTGGAGAAGAACATAAAAACCGGTCAGCCCTTTGGCTGAAGCGGCTTGAATTTAACAAAAGTTAGCAACTTTTGATGTTTCTTGTAGGAAACCGCCCTGATTTTACTGGGGCGGTTTTTTTTGCTGTTATCGTGAATATACAATTGAAGGTCATCTTTTTCTTCATTAAAACCGATCAACGGTACCCAGTGATAGTTAAACAGGGGTTTTGCAAACCACTGGAACGAAAAATAACGATCAAATTTCAAGGCAAGCGGACGTCCAGCC
Organism: Planococcus sp. (in: firmicutes); assembly: GCA_035461045.1. GTDB lineage: Bacteria > Bacillota > Bacilli > Bacillales_A > Planococcaceae > Planococcus. The sequence goes on along the minus strand of DATHVY010000184.1, from coordinate 13,474 downwards.
ATTAACTCGTTCTTCACTTCTTCAATAGATCGGACTTTCTTCACTTCATAGTTCGAACCAGCTATTCTGCGCCATCTTCGAACCAGCCGCCAAGTGAATAGACCGATTGGAGTGGTGCCAAGCAACCTATACAAATCGTTGATAGGGTATACCTTTTTCTCGTGATGCTTAAGAATTGCGGAAGCCGTCAGTGGGCCACAGGATGATTTTCGCTTGTTCTCGTCAATTGCTGCCTCATTGTTGGACAGACCTTGAAATGGAATGATCACCTTCACTTTACTCACTCCTAAAATGGTAGTTCTTTAGAATGAAATGGATTTTTGGCCTCTTTCTGAAAGGATCTGCCTCAATGCAACCCGGAAAGTAGTGAATGATTCCAACTCTACTTGAATGCCGGCATTGACAATTTCCTTAACGAATGACGGGGTGAATCCAGCATATATCGGCCGCAGGCCCATCAGCTTCAACGTGGAATTGATCTGAGCAAGCTCGCTGGCAAGTTCATTATAGTCATAAGCTTCGATGTCTTCCAATTGAACGCCTGTGAAATCAAAAATGGCACATTCCACTTCTCGGTTTGTCTCAGCATATGCCAGGACGTTTGTGCGAATTGCTTGAAAGCGATCCCTGAATATAATGCCAGTTATGGGAATGAGGACGATATTGGGTACAATGGAGGGAATGATGGGTGCAGCCATATTTCTGATTAGCTTTTCATAGTAGCGGACCATGTCTTTCAATTCATCAATGCTTTTTTCTTTATCCATTGAATCACCTCTGCCGATTTTCTACCATTATAACGTAAAAAAGAATAGGCAAAAGCCTATTCTTTTTGATCAGATAAAAACTTATTGACTGACTCGGGTGATTTAGCGTTGGCGCTGTGAAGATGAGCCGTCTTTTCACCATTTTTGAAAATCAACAGGCTTGGAATACCCATTACTTGATATTTGTCAGCGATTTCTGGCAAAACGTCACGGTTCACGTCAAACCATTGATACTGGCTATATTCCTCTTGGATCGGCCCGATGAACATGTCCATCCGTGTGCAGTCCGGACACCAGCCCGCTTGGAATTTCACGATCACCGGTTCGTTTCCTTCTATAATTTCATTGAATTTCTCATTGCTTGTAATTGATTGCAAAAAATCGCCTCCTATTATTTCTACTTACAGTGTAACCTTTCTGCAGGAAAGAGGAAAAGTAATTGAACCGGTATTTTAGATTTTTTATCGATTAAATATTGCGAAAAAAAGAAATATAACTTACACTTGGGATATAGAGAACGTTCTATTTTTTTAACCTAAAAATGAATGAGCATTCATTCAAAAAAATCAGGGAGGGTTTGCCAGTGACTTACCAAATAAAAAAAGCAGCTGTAATCGGCTCTGGAGTTATGGGATCCGGAATTGCAGCGCACCTAGCAAACATTGGAATACCGGTTCTATTGCTCGATATCGTTCCACGCGAACTATCGAAAGAAGAACAGGCAAAAGGTTTATCCTTGGAAGATAAGGCAGTCCGCAATCGTGTGGCGTCCAGCTCTATCCAAAAACTGTTGAAACAAAAACCTGCCCCGTTAACCGCTAAAAAGAATCTTCAATTGATCACACCGGGGAATCTCGAGGATGACCTCGAGAAACTGAAGGACGTTGATTGGGTAATTGAAGTAATCGTAGAAAACTTGGACATAAAAAAATCATTGTACGAAAGAATTGACGCAATCAGACAACCTGGCACCATCATTTCATCCAATACTTCCGGAATCAGCATCAACGGAATGGCAGAAGGACGTTCTGAAGATTTCCAAAAGCATTTTCTTGGAACGCATTTCTTCAATCCACCGCGCTATTTAAAATTGCTTGAAGTGATTCCTTCGAAAACGACAGCTCCAGAAGTAGTGGAGTTCATGTCGGCTTTCGGTGAAGACCATCTTGGAAAAGGTGTAGTTATCGCGAAAGACACGCCAAACTTCATCGCCAATCGGATTGGTACTTATGGTTTGCTGGTCACGCTGCGTGAAATGCAAAATCGTGGCTATTCCATCGGTGAAGTGGATTCCGTAACAGGTCCACTTGTAGGCCGTCCAAAATCAGCAACATTCCGCACGCTGGATGTAGTCGGGTTGGATACGTTCATGCATGTCGCTAAAAATGTCTATGACCAAACTTCGGGCGAAGAGCAGCAAGTATTCGATACACCGGAATTCATGAAGAAAATGGTGGAAAACGGCTGGCTCGGAGCAAAGAGCAAACAAGGATTCTTCTTGAAAAAAGATAAAGAAATCCAAGAACTTGATCCTGAAACAATGGAATACCGTCCAGCTGGGAAATTGAAAACGCCTTCACAGGAAGTGGCCAAACAGCAAAAAGGTCTTTCTTCCAAGATGAAGACTTTGGTTTATGCAGATGACCGCACTGGAGAATTGCTGTGGAACATCATTGCACCGACGCTTCGCTATTCTGCGCAGTTAAACGGCGAAATCTCCGATGACATCGTGGCGATCGACAATGCTATGAAGTGGGGCTTTGGCTGGGAGCAGGGACCGTTTGAAACTTGGGATGCTATTGGAGTCCAAAAATCAGTAGAAAAAATGAAAGAAGAAGGGCATGAAATTCCTGCATTCGTTCAAGCTTTACTGGACAGCGGAAATGAAACCTTCTATAAAGAACAGGATGGAGACCTTCACTTTTTTGATGGAACGGGCTATCAAGCAGTTCCGGTAAATGAAAAAGCAATTGACTTGAAGCGCTATAAGAAAAAACACGGGGTCATCAAATCTAACTCAGGTGCGAGTTTGATCGACCTTGGCGATGGAATCGCCTTATTGGAATTCCATTCCCGCTCGAATTCCATCGGTCCAGACATCACGCAAATGCTTAATTTTGCGATTGATGAAGTGGAAAAGAATTACAAAGGGCTTGTTATTGGAAACCAGGGCAAAAACTTCTGCGTCGGTGCCAATCTAGGCATGATCTTGATGGAAGCTCAGGATGACAATATTTTCGAACTGGATTATACAGTGCGCCAATTCCAAAACGCGATGTTAAGAGTTAAATATAGCTCTAAGCCGATCGTGGCTGCGCCATTCGGAATGAGTTTAGGCGGTGGAGCGGAAGTTGCTCTTCCGGCAGCACATATTCAGGCATCCATGGAAACCTACATGGGGCTAGTAGAAGCTGGAGTCGGCCTGATCCCAGGCGGCGGCGGAAACAAAGAACTTTATATGAAACACCTGAAAGGTTTGCCGAACGGTGTTACCGTCGACTACCAAAATATCGCCAGCAAAGTGTTTGAGTCGATCGCAATGGCGAAAGTTTCCACTTCCGCGGAAGAAGCACGTGAAAACAACTTCTTGAATTTTGTGGACGGCATCAGTGTCAACAGCGATCACTTGATCCATGACGCCAAACAGGCAGCGCTCGCTTTATACGAAAAAGGCTATCAAGCTCCGCTTCGTGAAGGAGTGCCGGTGACTGGAGAACCAGGATATGCAACGTTGTTACTCGGAGCGGAAGGCATGTTCCTATCTGGTTATATCAGTGAGTATGATTTAGAAATTGCTAAGAAACTGGCATTTGTCATCTCTGGTGGTAAAGTGCCATATGGTACGAAAGTGGACGAGCAATATTTATTGGACCTTGAGCGCGAAGCATTCTTGAGTTTAGTAGCTAAGCCTAAAACACAGCAGCGCATGCAGCATATGCTCGTTAAAGGAAAACCATTACGCAACTGATCTTGATCAGATAAAAGGAGGAGAATCGATATGCGCGAAGCAGTAATCGTGTCTGGGGCACGCACCCCGGTAGGTAAAGCGACAAAAGGCTCTCTAGCATCCGTGCGGCCAGATGATTTCGGCGCATTGGTTGTTAAAGAAGCATTAATACGGGCAGGTGGATATGACGGTCCGATCGATGATTTGATCATGGGATGTGCCATGCCTGAAGCTGAACAGGGCATGAACATCGCCCGCAATATCGGTGCATTGGCTGGCCTGCCGGATACAACGCCGGCAGTGACGGTCAACCGTTTTTGTTCATCAGGGCTCCAGTCCATCGCTTACGCTGCAGAGAAAATCATGGTCGGCTCGGCTGAAGCGGTCATCGCCGGTGGAGTCGAATCGATGAGCATGGTGCCGATGATGGGCAACGTCATCCGCCCGAATGCGAAATTGGCGGAAACGGCTCCCCAGTATTACATGGGCATGGGCCATACAGCAGAACAAGTAGCGACAAAATACGACGTCAGCCGTGAAGACCAGGACGCATTTGCCGTCCGTTCGCATGAGCGTGCGGGAGCGGCAATCGCAGCTGGCAAGTTCGATGACGAAGTCGTGCCGGTTGAAGTGACCAAACGATTTGTGGATGAAAACAATAAATACCAGGAAAAAACGTTCATGTTCAAGATGGACGAAGGCGTCCGCCATGGCACGAATAGCGGCGGCTTGGCTAAATTGCGCCCGGCATTTTCTATCCGCGGTTCGGTAACGGCTGGGAATTCGTCGCAGACATCTGATGGTGCAGGCGCGTTATTGGTAATGGACCGTGAAAAAGCGGAAGCGCTTGGGCTTAAGCCTTTGGCTAAATTCCGCTCGTTCGCTACAGGCGGCGTTCCGCCTGAAATCATGGGCATTGGCCCAATCGTCGCAATTCCGAAAGCGTTGAAACTGGCTGGATTGTCAATCAGCGACATCGACGTCTGGGAATTGAACGAAGCCTTTGCTTCGCAATCACTGGCGGTTGTACGCAACCTCGGCATCGACATCGATAAAGTGAATTTCAACGGCGGAGCAATTGCCCTTGGGCATCCGCTTGGCGCAACAGGATCAATTTTGACAATCCGCATGATGAGCGAATTGAAGCGCCAGGGCAAACAATTCGGCGTGGTCACAATGTGTATCGGCGGCGGAATGGGCGCAGCCGGAGTCTTTGAAATGCTTTAGAAAGTCCTTGATTTCTTAGGAAACGTTTAAAATTAACGATAATTATAGGAGGAATAGAAAATGGCAGAAGAAAAAACATTGATCAAAGGCGGAAGCTTTTTAATTGAAGAGGCAGATCTTTCACGTGTATTTACCCCTGAAGATTTTACAGAAGAGCATAAAATGATCGCAAAAACGACAGAAGAATATGTACACACAGAAGTGCTTCCGGTCGTTGAAAAACTGGAAAACCACGAATTTGAACATTCGGTTCGTTTATTGAAATCAGCGGGAGAACTTGGCCTGCTTGGTGCAGATGTTCCAGAACAATACGGCGGATTGGGCTTGGATAAAATCGCTTCAGCGTTAATCGCTGAAAAAATGTCGGTAGCAGGTGGTTTCTCAATCACGCACGGCGCACATGTCGGCATCGGTTCTTTGCCGATCGTACTTTTCGGAAACGAAAGCCAGAAACAACAATATTTACCGGTACTTGCAACTGGTGAAAAAATTGCTGCTTATGCGTTGACAGAGCCAAGCTCAGGATCTGATGCACTGGGTGCGAAAACTACAGCGAAACTAAATGCAGCAGGGACCCACTATGTTTTGAACGGCGAGAAACAGTGGATCACAAATGCTGGATTTGCCGATGTGTTTATTGTGTATGCGAAAATTGACGGGGACAAATTCTCGGCATTTATCGTAGAACGCGAATACAGCGGAGTATCCGTTGGACCAGAAGAAAAGAAAATGGGCATTAAGAGTTCTTCCACGCGCACATTGATCTTGGAAGATGCTGAAGTACCTGTTGAAAACTTATTGGGTGAAGCGGGCCGCGGCCACGTCATCGCATTCAATATTTTGAACATCGGACGCTATAAATTAGGAGTTGGCACAATCGGCGGTTCAAAACGCGCGATGGAATTGACAATTCCGTACACAAACCAGCGCCAGCAGTTTAAAACACCGATTTCTTCTTTCAACTTAACGAAAGAAAAGCTATCCACAATGGCAGCACGTTTATACGCGGTTGAGAGCTCTGTTTACCGCACAGTAGGACTTTTCGAAGACCGCATGAGCGGATTCACAGATGAGCAGCAGGCTGACGGGAAATTAGTTGCAGATTCCATCGCTGAGTTTGCAGTTGAATGTTCATTAAACAAATTCTTCGGAACTGAAACGTTGGATTATATTGTCGATGAAGGCGTGCAATTGCACGGCGGTTATGGTTTCATGCAGGAATATGAAATCGAGCGCATCTACCGCGACTCACGCATCAACCGAATCTTTGAAGGAACAAATGAAATCAACCGTCTGCTAGTACCCGGCACTTTGTTACGCAAAGCAATGAAAGGTGAACTTCCGTTGCTTCAGCACGCACAGCAGCTGCAGGAAGATCTGCTGATGATGGTGCCTGAAGAAGTGGGAACTGAAGCCCTTGCCCAAGAAAAACAATTGGTCAAGAACGCGAAGAAAATCGCCCTATTGGCTGCTGGACTTGCCGCACAGCGTTTCGGATCGAAATTAGAAGCAGAGCAGGAAGTGCTTGTAAACATCGCGGATATCGTCAGCAATGCCTTTGCAATGGAGTCTGTTGTATTGCGCACGCAAAAAGCGATTGAGGCAACAGGTGAAGAAAAAGCGAAGCAGAAAATCCTTTACACTGAAATCTATTGCCAAGAAGCGTTTGAAGCAATTGAGAAGGATGCGAAAGAAACGTTGCTTGCTGCAATCGAAGGAGACAACCAGCGCATGATGCTGTCTGCTCTTCGCAAGCTTACGCGCTCCAATCCTTACAACATCATCACGAAAAAACGTGAAGCATCGGCCAAACTGATTGAAGCAGAAAAATACGTCGTTTAAGAATTCGTGGTTTTTTGGAACGCAGCTGATGAGCTGCGTTCTTTTTTAATTCGTCGACTGAATTTGCAACTTTTGATAAACTGAAAAGGAGGGAGGTTGGACTATGATTACTTATTACGCTTATCCCAAATGCGGAACGTGCCGAAAGGCGAAGAAATGGCTGGACGACAAAGGCGTCGATTATAAGGAGGTTCACATCGTTGAAAATCCGCCATCCAAAGAGGAATTGAAAGAAATCTATCAGTCCGGAGAATTTGAATTGAAAAAGTTCTTCAATACAAGCGGACTGAAATACCGCGAGCTGGGACTCAAAGATCGATTGCCGGACATGGGCGAAGAGGAGCAACTGGAACTGTTGGCATCGGACGGAATGCTGATCAAGCGCCCTCTCGCCTGGGACGGCAGTAAAGTGACACTCGGCTTTAAAGAAGCGGAGTATGAAAGAAGCTGGCTGTAATGAATCGGAATCTTGTATTCCGCGGGTGAATATGTCAAACTGAACTTGAGTACACTACATATTTTGGAGGCGTTTGGATGAGCACACCACAAGAACTTCGTTATTCAAAAGAACATGAATGGGTTAAAGTAGAAGACGGTAAAGCACGCATCGGAATCACGCATTTCGCACAGGCAGAACTTGGCGATATCGTTTTTGTAGAATTGCCGCAAGTAGGCGATGAGCTGAAAAAGAACGAGCCTTTCGGCAGTGTGGAATCTGTTAAAACTGTATCCGAACTTTACGCACCAATCAGCGGCAAAGTGGTCGAAGTCAATGAGGACCTTGAGGACAGCCCGGAGTTTGTCAACGAATCTCCATATGAACAAGCGTGGATGGTTGTAATTGAAGCGCCTTCTGAAGAAGAAGTTGGCGAATTGATGACTGCCGATCAATACAAGGAAATGATCAACGAATAACTGACCAAAACGCCGGCTTGCTGGCGTTTTTTTTTCTCATTCGATTCAGTGGGGTGTTGAATGATGGACAAAGTGATTGTAGTAGAAGGACGGTCTGACAAAATTCGGATTGCGCCTTTGATAGCAGAACCCGTGACGATTATCTGCACAAATGGTACAGTTAGTGTATCAAGGCTCGAAGAGTTGCTGCTGCCCTATGAGGATTTGGATATCATTATTCTGCTGGATGCCGACAAGTCAGGGGACAGCTTGAGGAAACTTGTGAAACGTGAATTTCCTGAAGCACGGCATTTTTATATAGACCGCGAGTATAAAGAAGTTGCGACTACTCCGATCCGGATTCTGCTGGGTATTCTCATAAGCGCAAATGTTCGAGTCAATAAGTTACTGACCGAGGGATGAATAAGATGAACGAATGGACGCATAAAGACTGGACGAAGATAAAAAATACCAACAAAGTTTCGGCTTACTATTTATATGCCCCGATGTGTGGAACCTGCCAAGTCGCTTCTAAAATGTTGGAAGTGGTACAGGAACTAGTGCCGGACCTGCCGATGGGAAAAGCCAATTTGAATTATGTACAGGAAATAGCTACTTTATATGAAGTGGAAAGCGTTCCTTGTCTCTTAATTACGACAAATGGCAAGCTGAAAGAAAAAATTTACGCTTTCAAATCGGTGCCTCATTTATATGACCGATTAAAATCAGTTGACTGACTGATTCAAGCATGGTAAATTGAATTTCTGTTAAATAACTTAATATCAATAACTCTTATAAAGAGTGGTGGAGGGAAGTGCCCTATGAAGCCCGGCAACCGTCATGAAAATGAAATGGTGCCAAATCACACGAAGCGAAAGCTTTGGAAGATGAGAGAATGGTTTGCGAATTATTGCGTTTACCCTTCTGCTCTCTTTTGAGCAGAAGGGTTTTTTTATTTTTAAAGTGGGAGTGCATTCAAAATGATCGAATTACAGAACTTAACGAAAATTTTCGATACCGGCAAAGGCTCTTTGACCGCTGTTGACCAAGTGGATTTCTCCATCGATTCAGGAGAAATCTTCGGGATCATCGGCTACAGCGGGGCCGGTAAAAGCACATTGATCCGGCTGTTGAACGGACTTGAAAAGCCAACGTCCGGCTCAGTGATTATCAATGACCAAAACATAACGGCCATCTCCGGTCCACAACTAAGAAAAGCTCGCCAAAAAGTCAGCATGATCTTTCAACACTTTAATCTGCTGTGGTCACGTACGGTACAGGAGAATATCGAATTTCCGCTCGAAATTGCGGGAGTGCCAAAAAACAAGCGTCAGGAGCGGGTTCAAGAGTTGGTCGAACTGGTCGGTTTAACCGGTCGGGAAAGCGCCTATCCTTCGCAATTGTCCGGCGGCCAGAAACAGCGTGTCGGGATTGCCCGTGCCCTTGCCAACGAGCCCGAAGTGCTGCTCTGTGATGAAGCGACTTCTGCACTTGATCCCCAAACCACTGATGCAATTCTTGACCTGCTTGTGGATATTAACAAGCGGCTTGGATTGACCATTGTGTTGATTACACATGAAATGCACGTCATCCAGAAGATTTGCCACCGCGTGGCAGTTATGGAAGGCGGCGCTGTAGTGGAACTGGGCGATGTGCTGGAAGTTTTCCAATCGCCTCAACAGGAAATCACCAAACGCTTTGTCTCCCAAGTGACGGACACTGAAGACACACAAGAAACGATTAACCATCTGAGGGAATTGTATCCGACAGGCGAGCTGGTAAAACTGATTTTTGTCGGTGACAAAACAGAACAACCGATTTTGACTAAGCTGATCAGGACGCATCCTGTGGAAGTGAATATCGTTCAAGGGAATATCTCCCAAACTCAACGCGGGGCATATGGAACTTTAATACTGCAAATCAAAGGTTCGCCCGAAGAGATTTCGGAAGCGATTGAGTTCCTGCATACCGAAAAAGTGAAAACTGAGGTGATGGCACATGCTTGAGTCACTATTTCCTAATGTGAACTGGGACAATATGTGGGAAGCCACACTAGAAACGCTTTATATGACCGCCATGTCGACCGTCTTCACCTTTATTTTCGGTCTCGTATTGGGAATCGTCCTATTTTTGACTGCACCAAAGCAATTGTGGGCCAATAGTGTGGTCAACTGGCTGACCGGAGCATTCGTGAATATCTTCCGGTCCATTCCTTTCATCATCCTGATCATCCTGCTGATTCCGTTTACGAGCTTCCTGATCGGTACAATTCGTGGACCGAATGCAGCTTTGCCGGCACTGATTATTGGTGCCGCTCCATTTTATGCACGGATGGTCTTGATTGCCTTAAAGGAAATCGATAAAGGGGTGATCGAAGCCGCCCGTTCAATGGGAGCCACGACTTGGACCATCATTCGCAAGGTTTTATTGCCGGAATCCAAACCGGCCTTGATTTCGGGAATTACGGTCACCGCGATTGCCTTGGTGGGATATACCGCCATGGCCGGGATCATTGGTGCAGGCGGATTGGGAACATTGGCTTTCCTGGACGGATTCCAGAGAAGCCGTGATGATGTGACTCAAATGGCGACCATTTTGATCCTGATCATCGTATTTGCAATCCAGTTCCTTGGCGATTTTTTAACCACAAGAGCCGACAAACGGTGATAACGGCCAACCCGTTAACATAGAAAAAACATAAAAAGGGAGAGTAATCGAATGAAGAAAATTGTAGCAGGAACTTTATTGACAGTTTTAACGCTTGCCGGATGTGGTGCAGGTGAAAGCAACGACAATGGTGGTGCAGGGGAAGAAGAAGAAACACGCACGATCAAAATCGGTGCATCCAACGTTCCGCATCAAATCATTTTGGAAGAGGCAGCTCCAATTCTTGAAGAGCAAGGCATTGAACTTGATATCCAGTCTTATCAAGACTATATCTTCCCGAATCAGGATCTGGATTCTGGCGAGCTTGATGCCAACTATTTCCAACACATTCCTTATCTGGAATCCCAAATAGCAGATCACGGCTATGACTTTGCAAATGCCGGTGCAATTCACATCGAGCCGATCGGCGTATACTCACAAGATTATTCTTCTTTGGATGAATTGCCTGATGGTGCAGTTATTTTGATGAGCAGCTCAGTCGCAGACCACGGACGTATTTTGTCCATGCTTGAAGATCAAGGCCTAATTACTCTTGAAGAAGGCGTCGAAAGAACTGCTGCAGAAGTAAGCGACATCGTTGAGAACCCTAAAAACCTTCAATTCGAAGCGACTTATGAAGCGGCGTTGCTTGTGCAAATGTACGAAGCAAATGAAGGTGACGCAGTGTTGATCAATTCCAACTACGCGATCGATGCGGGCTTGAACCCGATGGAAGATTCCATCGCGCTTGAAGACTCAGACTCACCGTACGCGAATATCGTTGCTGTCCGTTCAGGTGACGAAAACAACGAAGAGATCCAAGCACTAGTAGAAGTATTGACTTCGCAAGAAATCCAGGACTTCATTCTAGAAGAATGGGGCGGAGCAGTAGTTCCAGTGGATTAAAACTTTTAAGTAAAAACACCCTTAACGGGTGTTTTTTATTTTTTTGAAATAATAAAAATATTCCGCGTTTTCCTTAATAGCTACTAATTGTTTTTGTATTGTGCTAATTTGAATAATATCAACAAAACAATTGTACATTTGGGGAGGACAAAACATGGGGTTTAAATTCGGGCTGTTGCCAAGAATCATCTTGGCAATTGCAACAGGGGTGCTTATCGGTTCTTTTGCACCGGAGTGGATGGCTAGAGTTTTTGCTACGTTTACAACAATATTCGGTAATTTTCTTAATTTTGTGGTGCCGCTGATCATTTTGGGCTTTATAGCTCCCGGAATCGCAAAATTGGGCAGAGGTTCAGGGAAGATGCTCGGTGCCGCTACGGGCGTAGCTTATGGCTCGACAATCATTGCAGGAACTATCGCATTCTTTGTGGCATCTTCAATCCTGCCGAATTTCATGGCTGGACAATCATTAAGTGCGATTGATGATCCTGAAAACGCCTTAGCTGCAACTTTCATTGAACTTTCCTTGCCACCCGCTTTTGGCGTAATGACTGCGCTGCTACTAGCTTTTCTATTGGGAATCGGCATGGCCGCTACTGGCAGTAAAGTGATGGCAACGTTTTTTGATGAGTTTCAGCTGATTATCGAAAAGACCATCACGTTTGTCATTATTCCATTACTGCCATTCCATATTTTTGGGATTTTTGCCAACATGGCCTATGGCGGAGCTGTTATGGAAATCCTATCGCTCTTCGCAGTGGTTTTTGTTTTGATCATTGCGTTGCACTGGACAATGTTGACGCTTCAATATACATCGGCAGGGGCGTTGATGAAAAAAAATCCGTTGAGGTTGATCCGTACGATGTTGCCAGCTTATTTTACAGCACTTGGAACCCAGTCCTCCGCAGCGACAATCCCGGTGACTTTGCGGCAGGCACGTAAAACCGGCGTGAACGGGCGGGTGGCGGACTTCACAGTTCCGCTTTTTGCCACCATCCACCTATCCGGCAGTACGATTACTCTTGTTTCATGTGCAATCGGTGTGATGTTGCTGACAGGTCAAACACCAACCTTTGGAGCTTTCTTCCCGTTCATCTTGATGCTTGGCGTAACAATGATCGCCGCGCCGGGAGTTCCTGGTGGAGCGGTGATGGCGGCTATCGGGTTACTTGAAGTGATGCTAGGGTTTGACGCCACAATGGTCGCGCTCATGATCGCTCTTTATATGGCACAGGACAGCTTCGGTACTGCAGCAAATGTTACCGGAGATGGGGCTTTGGCTAATATAGTTGATCGTCTGACTAATGGAAAAAAGAAAATAGAAGTCTAAGAACGAATAAGCCTGACTGGAGTCGGGCTTATTTTTTTATTTTTTTATTTATTTATCGGATTTTTTGAAATTTTATCAAAAAAATGTTTAAATGGACAAAGGACGGGTAAATAAGTATATATAATTCCAGAAAGGGATGGTTCACTATTAATCCGAACGATAATGAAACAACTGAAAAAATTGAGCAAGCATTCAGAAGCAAGCATGGCATGGGAATGGATGAGTTACAAAACAACCCGGAAGCGATTGTCGAAGTTGAAAAACGAAGAAATCAAGACCATGAGCAGGCTCAAAAGCTTTTATCGAGACTCGAAGGACAAGCGCACAAAGAAATTTAATACTGAAAATATAGTAGGAAAACCAGCCAGCGCACATGAGCGTTGGCTTTTTAAATTGATATAAATTCTCATTTAGCTAGGGATCATTGAAAATTAATGCTTGAATTTATCCTGTGCCGATTTTGGCGCTTTAGTGGAGAAAAGCCTTATTTTAAATTGATTGCATAAAATTTCTCAGCCGAATTAATGATTTGCTACTCATGTTGATATCGGTTAAGATTAGAATGATACTAATTAAGGATGGGACACCATTCAATATCAACTTTATGGAGGTATTTACATGTCAACTTTGGTCATTAAAGATTTACACGTTGAAATCGAAGGTAAAGAGATTTTAAAAGGTGTAAACTTAACTATTAATACGAGCGAGATCCATGCAATCATGGGACCTAACGGAACAGGGAAGTCAACATTGGCTTCTGCAATCATGGGTCACCCGAAATATGAAGTAACATCAGGTTCCATCACATTAGATGGCGAAGATGTTCTGGATATGGAAGTTGACGAGCGTGCACGTGCCGGAATTTTCTTGGGTATGCAGTATCCGAGTGAAATTACAGGCGTTACCAACGCTGAC